>CAYVJJ010000165.1:0-3044 GCA_964451655.1 uncultured Mycobacteriaceae bacterium
GTGTCGCCGTCGATGACCACGCTGCCCGGTTCCAGCACGTGCGCGCAGCCGTTGGCGATGAGGCGCTGGTGGTCGTCCCCGCGCACCATCGCGGCGATCTCGGCCCGGCCGTGCATGGCGCCGGTGTCCACGTCGTAGACGCCGTCCTCGGTCCACACGCGCGCCGCAGCATCCTCCGTGCCGGAATCGATCGCGGGCCCGTAGGAGGTCATCAGGTCCACGATCGCCTGCCGGTCCTCCAGATACGCCACGCGTGCGGAGAGATCGCGGATCAGGGCCGCGGTGTCGCTGTCGGTCATGGACTCCAGTTCGCCACGTGCAGGCGGTGCCGCGGTGGAGCCGTCCCGCACACTGGGAGAGTCCGCGGCCGGGCGGGCGGTTAGAGTCGGGCCCCGTGGCATCAGAGCGCATTCCGGCCGGGGCGGAGCTGTCCGCCGAGCAGATCTCCGCGATCGACGCCCGGCACATCTGGCATCCCTACGGGGCCTTCCCGCCGTCCACACCCCCGCTGGTGGTGGAAAGCGCCTCCGGCACCCGGCTGCGGCTGGCCGACGGTCGCGAGCTCGTCGACGGGATGGGGTCGTGGTGGGCGGCGATCCACGGCTACGGCCATCCCGTGCTCGACGGGGCGGCCCGCGCGCAGCTGGACCGGATGAGCCACGTGATGTTCGGCGGCCTCACCCACGCGCCCGCGGCGCACCTCGCACGCCTGCTCGCCGACCTCACACCGGACGGGCTGGAGAAGGTGTTCTTCGCCGATTCCGGCTCGGTGTCGGTGGAGGTGGCCATCAAGATGGCGGTGCAGTACTGGCGGTCGAAGGGCCGCCCGGGCAAGCACCGGCTGCTCACCTGGCGCGGCGGCTACCACGGCGACACCATGGGGCCGATGAGCGTGTGCGACCCCGAGGGCGGGATGCACGCGCTCTGGTCGGACGTGCTGCCGCGGCAGATCTTCGCGCCGGTGCCGCCGCGCGGCTATGACCCCGACTACGTGCTGGATCTGGAGTTGCTGCTGTCGGCGCAGGCCGACGAGACGGCCGCGGTGATCGTCGAGCCGGTGGTGCAGGGTGCCGGCGGGATGCGGTTCCACGACCCGCAGTACCTGCAGGCGCTGCGCGACGCATGCGACAGGCACGGGGTGCTGCTGATCTTCGACGAGATCGCCACCGGGTTCGGCCGGACGGGGCGCATGTTCGCGGCGGACCACGCCGACGTGCGCCCGGACATCATGTGCGTCGGCAAAGCGCTGACCGGCGGGTACATGACGCTCGCGGCCACGCTGTGCACGGGCGAGGTGGCCCGCGCGATCAGCGCCGGCGAGGGCGGCGGGCTCATGCACGGGCCCACCTTCATGGCGAATCCGCTGGCGTGCGCGGTCGGGGCGGCGTCGGTGGAGCTTCTGCTGTCCCGCGACTGGGAGTCGGAGGTCGCCGCTCTCGAAGACGGGTTGACGGAAGGGCTTGCGCCCGCCCGGGAGCTGCCGAACGTGGTGGACGTTCGGGTGCTCGGCGGCATCGGGGTCATCGAGTTGGATGCTCCGGTGGACATGGCGTCGGCGACGGACGCCGCCGTGGCCGCGGGGGCCTGGCTGCGGCCGTTCCGGACGTTGATCTACGCGATGCCGCCGTACGTCTCGACCGACGAGGATCTGGCGACGGTGACCGGAGCGATGGTGGCGGCGGCCGCGAGCCAGGCGGAGGGCGCGCCTGTCGCGTGATCGGCGGTGCCGGTCGGCGAGCCGCCGTGGCTGTGGCGTGACCGCGGCCCCGATACCCTGCCCGTGGCGCGTCGTCGATGCACGGCACCCAGCATGTTGAACAACGTTCAAGTCGCGTATCGTGGTGCGCATGCCACGATCCACCGCCCACCCGTCCGATGCCGGAAGGTCCGCACTGTCCTGGCTCGACGCGCTCGCGCAGGAGCGCCGGGCGGCCGGACTGCACCGTGAACTGCGCCCCCGGTCCGCGCCGTACGGTGCGCCGCATCAGCCGGTGGATCTGGCCTCGAACGACTACCTGGGGCTCAGCCGCCATCCGGAGGTGATCGCGGGCGCGGTGGACGCGGCGCGGCGGTGGGGCACCGGTTCCACCGGCTCGCGGCTCGTCACCGGCAGCACCGCGGCGCATGACGCCCTCGAGCGCGAGCTCGCGGACTTCACGGGCGCCGGCACCGGCCTGGTGTTCTCATCCGGTTACACCGCCAACCTGGGGGCCGTGACGGGGCTGGCCGGGCGGGGGAGCCTCATCGTCTCCGACGCCGGCAGCCACGCGTCGCTGGTGGACGCGTGCCGGCTCTCGCGTGCCCGGGTGTACATCGCGCCCCACGCGGACGTGGACGCCGTCGACCGCGCACTGGCCGAGCGGGGAGAGGACCGCGCTCTGGTGATCACCGACTCGGTGTTCAGCGCGGACGGCGACCTGGCCCCGCTGCGCGCGCTGCACCGGGTGTGCCGGAACCGGGATGCGGTCCTGCTGGTGGACGAGGCGCACGGGCTCGGGGTGCGCGGTGAGGGCGGCAGGGGGCTGGTGCACGAGGCGGGCCTGGCCGGGCAGCCGGACATCGTCGTGACGGCCACCCTGTCGAAGTCCCTCGGCGGGCAGGGCGGCGCCGTGCTGGCGGACGCCCGGGTGCGTGAGCATCTCATCGACACGGCGCGGTCGTTCATCTTCGACACCGGCCTGGCCCCGGCGTCCGTCGGTGCGGCCAGGGCGGCTCTCGCCGTGCTGAAACGTGAACCGGCGCGGGCCGGGACGGTCCTCGCCCGCGCGCGTGAGCTGGCGACGATCACGGGCGGGCCGCGGCCCGAGTCGGCCGTGGTGTCCCTGGTGCTCGGCGATCCGCAGCGCGCGCTGGAGGCCGCCGCCTGGTGTCGGGAGCGCGGTGTCCACACGGGCTGCTTCCGGCCCCCGTCCGTCCCCGCCGGCACGTCGCGGCTGCGGCTGACCGCCCGCGCCGACCTGACCGACTCGGAGATGGCGGTGATCCGCGAAGTGCTGGAGGCCGTCATCGCGGGAGGCGACACGGCGGCAGGAAGTGCCACGGCG
>CAYVJJ010000165.1:3144-6272 GCA_964451655.1 uncultured Mycobacteriaceae bacterium
CACGGCGGCAGGAAGTGCCACGGCGTCGGGGAACCCCGCCGATGCAGGGGGTTCCACCGCCGCAGTGACATCCACCGTCGACGACGGTGCGGTGTCGACGACGGTGCGGGTGTGAGCGTCCGCATCGTCACCGGCACCTCCACGGACGTCGGCAAGACGGTGGTGACCGCGGCGCTGGCGGCGGTGCTGAAGAGGTCCGGGAGCGTGGCGGTGTGCAAGCCCGCGCAGACGGGCCTGCGGCCGGGGGAGGACGGGGACCTGGCGGACGTGCGGCGCCTGGCCGGGGAGTTGGCGACAGTGGAGCCGGCGCGCTACCCGGAGCCTCTGGCGCCGGCCACGGCGGCGCGGCGGGCAGGGATGCCGCTGCTGGCCCGCGCCGCCGTGGCCGAGGCTGTCACGCAGCTCGACCGCGGGCACGACGCGGTGCTGGTGGAGGGCGCCGGCGGAGTGCTGGTGCGCCTGGGGGAGGGCGGTTTCACCATCGCCGACGTCGCGGCGGATCTCGGCGCCGCGGGCGTGGACGTCTCCGCCGTCGTGGTGGTGGATCCAGCGTTGGGGGCGCTCAACCACGCGGAGCTGACCGTGCGTGCGTTGCGGGCCTCCGGGGTGCGCTGCGAAGGGTTGATCATCGGCCGCTGGCCGCAGGACCCGGACCTCGCGATGCGGTGCAACCTCGAAGACCTGCCGACGGTCACCGGGATGCCGGTGCTCGGCCGCGTCCCCGACGGAGCGGGGCGGCTCGCACGCGATGCGTTCACGGCGGCCGCCCCGGCGTGGTTCACGGCGCGTCCGACCAGCCGGTCCCCGCGTCCTCGATGAGCGCACGGCCGGCGGTGAGCGCAGCGATCCGCTCCGGGGCCGCGTCCGCGTCGGCGGCGGGCACGGCCACGGTGACGACTGCTGCGGCCTCCGTGCCGCCGGACTCGGGGATGCCGGCGGCGTAGTCGACGCCCTCCACACGTACGCCGTCGGCCCGCAGCCCGTGCTCCAGCCGACCCGCCTCGCTGATCTCCACACGCACCCGCAGGTATGCGACCCGGCGGCGGGTGCGGGCCCCGGCGGCGTCCAGGGCGGTGGTCACCGCATCCCCGTACGCGCGCACCAGCCCGCCCGTGCCCAGCTTGATGCCGCCGAAGTAGCGGATCACCACGGCCACGACGTCGGTGACCCCGCGCCCGGTGAGGGCCTCGAGCATGGGGGCCCCGGCAGTCCCCGCAGGCTCGCCGTCGTCATTGGAGCGCATCACCTGCCCGTCCGGGCCCAGCACGAAGGCCGTGCAATGGTGCCGAGCCGCGCGGTGTTCGCGTCGTGCGGCGTCGATCACCTCGCGCGCAGCCTCCTCATCGCCGACGCGGCGCAGGCGGGTGAGGAACCGCGAACGCTGCACCTCGATCTCCGAGTCCACGGGCCTCGCGATGACGGTGCAGACGTCGCGTGGGGTGTTCGACGGGGTCATCGCGGGCAGCCTAGCGGGTGTGCACCGGCACACGGACGGATTCGGGGTCGGTCCCGTCCCAGCACTCGACGCCGCGCAGGCCCGGCACGTCCTCGCGGAGGAACACCGGATCGAGCCCCTGCGCCTTCTGCTGCGAGTAATTGCGCAGCAGCACGATCGCCACACCGCCGATCGCGAACAGACCGATGATGTTCACGGTGGCCATGAGCGACGAGAAGACGTCCGCCAGGTTCCACACCAGGCTCACCTTCGCGATCGCGCCGAAGAACACGAACCCCACCACGATCACGCGGAAGACATTGAGCACCCAGGTGCGCCCGGTGAAGAACGCGATGTTGGTCTCGCCGTAGTAGTAGTTGCCGATGATCGAGCTGAAGGCCAGGAAGAAAAGGATGACGGCGAGCACCGGCGCCGCCCACGAGCCCATGTGCTGCTGCAGCGCCGTCTGTGTCAGCTGGACGCCCTCGGTACCGCTGCCGAACCGGGGGTCGGACAGCAGGATGATGAACGCCGTCGCCGAGCACACGACGAGCGTGTCGAAGTAGACCCCGAGTGTCTGCACCAGCCCCTGCTTGACCGGATGCGAGACCGCGGCGGTGGCCGCCGCGTTGGGCGTGGACCCCATCCCGGCCTCGTTGGAGAACAGTCCGCGCCGCATGCCCTGCATCATCGCGGCCCAGATCCCCGCGCCCGCGAACTCGCGGATCCCGAAGGCGGACTGGACGATATCGACGACGACGGCCGGCACATGCGGCAGGTTGACGACGATGACGAACAGAGCGATGCCCACGTAGAGCACCGCCATCACCGGGACCACCACCTGGGAGACGCCGGAGATCCGGTGGACGCCACCGAAGATCACCAGTCCGGCCAGCACCGCCAGGGCGGAGCCGATGGCGACCGGCACCCAGTCGGCCTGCGAGCCGATCGCCAGGTCGAACGCGGCCGTGATGGAGTTCGACTGCACCGCATTGAACACGAAGCCGTAGGTGAAGGTGATCGCCACGGCGAAGACGAACGCCATCGCGAGGCCCAGACGCGGGTTCTTGAGGCCGCGGCTCAGGTAGTACGCCGGTCCGCCCCGATAGTCCTGGCCGTCGCGCACCTTGTACAGCTGGCCGAGGGTCGATTCGACGAAGGCGGTGGCGCCTCCGATGAGCGCGAGCAGCCACATCCAGAACACGGCGCCGGGCCCGCCGACGGAGATGGCCACCGCCACGCCGGCCACGTTCCCGGTGCCGACGCGCGATGCCGCCGAGATGCAGAACGCGCGGAACGCGGAGATCCGGCCGGGTCCGGGCCCGTCGGTGGGGGCGGGGCGCTCGCGCAGGGTGCGGGTCATCTCCGGGATCATCCGCACCTGGACCACCACGGTGCGCAGACCGAAGTACAGACCCGCCCCCACCAGCAGCACGATCAGCACGTAGCCGTACTTGTCGTTGAACCAGATCACTGCGTCGTCGAGTGCATCCACCCGCCACACCCTAACGATGCTTGCGTGCGGCGGCGACCGGAACCGGCGCCGGTGAGGGCGGGTGCGGCCGGAGGACCGGAGGATGCGTGCGGCTCAGCGCACCGCCCGCTTGTAGCGTCCGATCGACAGGGGCATGAAGACCGCCAGGATCAGCACCACCCAGCACAGGGTGTACAGGGTGGGGTGCTGCATCGACCA
>CAYVJJ010000166.1:0-6238 GCA_964451655.1 uncultured Mycobacteriaceae bacterium
CGCACAGGCACATCAGGCCGTGGACTTCGTGTCCGCGGCCTGACGTCTTCTATCGGTCCGCAGTTATATCGGTCCGCGGTTATATCGGTCCGCGGCCAGGTGCCGGCTGCACCGTCGTGCGGTGCTCCCCGCGCGCCGCGGCTCCGCCGGCGTGACGGGCCCGCCGCCATGCTTAGGCTGGAGCGAGGAGGTGGCGACCGTGGACGGACGATCAGGCGGCGACGACGCGGCGGATTCCGGTGCGGGCGGCCTCACCGTCTACACCGTCGGGCATTCCACGCACCCGGCCGGCGAGTTCGTCGACCTGCTCCGCGCGCACGGGGTGGAGACGGTCGCGGACGTGCGCACCATCGCCAAGTCGCGGCACAACCCGCAGTTCGGGCAGGAGGCGCTCGACGGCACGTTGACCGGGTCCGGGCTGCGCTACGTCCGCATGAAGGAACTCGGCGGGCTGCGGCACACCACAAAGGACTCGGTGAACGGCGGCTGGCGCAACGCCTCGTTCCGCGGATACGCCGACTACATGCAGACCGCGGCGTTCGTCAGGGGGATCGACCGCCTGCGTGCGGTCGCCGCGGAATCGCCCACCGCGGTGATGTGCGCGGAGGCGGTGCCGTGGCGGTGCCACCGCTCCCTGATCGGAGACGCGCTCCTCATCCGCGGCGACACCGTGCTGGACATCATGAGTCCCACCCAGGCCAAGCCGCACACGCTGACGGGCTTCGCAGTGGTGGACGGCCTGCGGATCACCTACCCGCCGGAACAGCCGACCCTCACGGACGGGTAGTAAGCGCCGGTTCCAGGCCCGGTCAGCTGCCCACGGCGAGCGCCAGTCCCAGCGCGATCGCCTCGGCGGGGTGCGTGCCGGGGATCCGCTCGCCGCCGGGTGGCACGCCCAACCCGGCGAGCTGGACGCCGGCGGGCAGTCCGGGCGCGTCCGGCGCGGGCACCGACACAGCAGGGATGCCGAGTGTGTTGAACGGGATGCACATCCGCAGGATCTCGCCGCGCACCGGCCGGCCTGCGCGCCCGTCGTCGTCGGTCGTGGTCTCCTGCCCGATCCGGGTGGCCCGGATCGGGGTGGTGGCGCACACCAGGCCGGACAGGCCGTGCTCGCGACGCAGAGTACGCAGCGCCTCCTCACGCATCCGCTGCATCGAGCGCACCGCCCGCAGGTATTCGACGGCGGGGCGGTCTGCCTGGGCCCGTATCCGCCCCGCCACGCCCGGGGTGTACCGGTCGACCGCCCCGCCGGGCAGTCCGCTGTGCGGATCGGTGTGGGTCTCGTACGCCTCGGAGCCGACGATCACCGGGTAGGTGGCGGCCAGTTCCTCCCCGTGCGGAAGCTCGACGTCCACCACCTCGGCGCCGGCCTCGGCCAGTGCGGCGCACGCGCCGTCGACGGCGGCGGCGATCACCGGGTCGAGCGCCTCGAACTGCTCTCCGCGCAGCCGGCCCACACGCATCCCGGCCACGGGCCACGGCGTGCGGGCGACGCCGGGCACCGCGCCCCAGGCGAGGCCCGCGTCGACGACGTCGCCGGTGAGCAATCCCATGTGGTCGAGCGTGGTCGACAGGGGGAACACTCCGCGGGTGGGCAGCGCACCCGATCCCGGCTTGAACCCCACCACCCCGCACAGTGCGCCGGGGGCGCGCACGCTGCAGCCGGTGTCGGTGCCGACGGCCAGCGGGACCGTCTTCTTCGCCACCAGCGCCGCGGAGCCCGACGAGGACCCGCCGGTGATGCGCAGCGGGTCGTGCGGGTTGGCGGCGGGGCCGTCGGCGTTCTCCTCACCGGTGCAGCCGTAGGCGAACTCGTGCATGTGCGATTTGGCGACCACGATGGCACCCGCCTCGCGCAGCTTGGCGACGATGGCGGCGTCCCGCCCGGCGGGAGGCGCCGACACCAGGGCGGCGCTGCCGCACCGTGTGGGCATCCCCGCCACGTCGATGTTGTCCTTGACCGCGACCGCGACGCCGTGCAACGGGCTGCGCCACCGGTCGGCGGTGATCTCGGTGTCGAGCAGGGCCGCCTCGGCCAGCGCGGCGTCGTCGCGGCGGGCGGGGACGAGGTTCGCCCACGGCGTGCCGTCGAGGGAGTCGAGAGCACGCAGGACCTGCTCGATGTGCTCGGTGACGCTCACGTCCTTGCGGGCGAGCGCCGTGGCGAGTTCACGCAGACTCATCGGCGTCCCTTTCGGCGACGGGACCGCCGCCGCTGCCGGGCGCGTCGTCACCGGGCCCCTCCGCGTGCCAGACGCCGCCCGCACGGCCCGCATCGCGCATCTGCTCGATCCATCCGGGCGTGCCCGGCTGCAGGTCGTCGATACGGGAGCGGCGGGCGTGCTCGTACTCGCGGCGCGCCACGTGCCCGCGCCCCACCAGCCCGGCGATCCCGGTGCCCGCCGCCAGTGCGTCACGCGCGTCGGCGAGCAGGCCCAGGGTCTCGTCCAGCGTCTCCGCCAGCGCATCGGCGTTGCCCTCGCACATCGCCCGCACCAGCAGCGGGTCGGTGCCCGCCACGCGGGTGCCGTCGCGGAACGATCCGGCCGCCAGCGACAGCGCCAGCTGGTTGTCCGCGCCGACCGCGGCAAGCGCCACCGCCAGCACGTGCGGCAGGTGCGAGACGCGTGCCACGGCCGCGTCGTGCTCCGCGGACTCCGCAGGCACCACCATCGCGCCGCAGTCCGCCGCCAGCTGCGCCACCTGCGCCCACACCTCCGGGTCGGCGCCGTCGTCGACCGCCACCACCCAGACCGCGCCGCGGAACAACCCGCCGGTGCCCGCGGCCCATCCGGACTCGGCGGTGCCCGCCATCGGATGGCCTCCGACGTATCGGCCGCTGAGCCCGTGCTCGGCGAGCGCGTCGGCCACCGGCTTCTTCACGCTGACGACGTCGGTGACCGGGCAGTGCGGTGCGTGCTCCGCGATGGCGGCGGCGACCGCGCCCACCGCGGGAAGCGGCACCGCGATGACGATGAGCGCGTCCGTCGCCGCCGCCCGGCGGAGGGCCGCGGCGAGGTCGTCGGTGACGTCGTAGCCGTCGTCGGCGGCGGCGCGCACCGGTTCCGCCGAGCGGTTGAAGCCCCAGGCGTTGCGTCCCGCCGCCACCGCCGCCCGCAGTACCGAGCCGCCGATCAGCCCGAGGCCGACGACGCACACGTCGGGCTGCTCCGAGGTGCCCGCGGCAGGGCCGGTGCGCGGTGTGCTGCCGGGGTGCGGTGGGGTCGTCACCCGTCCAGGTTGGCACATCGAGCGCAGGGGTCGTAAACGGTGCGTTTCGGGGCTACCGTTGCGGCATGGCTGCACGAGGTGTGGACACGGACGTCGAGCGCGCGTCCGTCGGCGACGCGGAAGACCCGGCTGACGCAGGGGAGTTCGTCGGTGACGACGGCGATTCCGCCGACGCGTCCGACGACCTGTTCGGGTTCGCGGTGGCGGTGGTGTACGACGACGGCCGCTGGAGTTGCTCGGTGATGGGCGACGAGGCGCGCGAGAGCCTCGATGCGGCGGTGACCGAGCTGCGGGACCTGCGTGCGTCCGGCCCCGCGTTCGGGATGGTCGACGTGGACGAGGCCTTCTTCGCGATCATCCGCCCCGGCCCGGAGGCGGTGCACCTGGCACTGTCGGACGCCGTGTGCGCCATCGATTACGACCTGGCGGCGGACATGCTCGACGTGCTGGGCGTGGAGGTGCCGGACCTGGGCCCGGACGAGGTCGAGGAGGCGGACCCGTGGCCTGAGGGAGACTTGGCGGTGCTCTCCGACCTGGGGCTTCCGGAGGCGGTGCTCAGCGTGATCATGGACGAGGTGGACCTGTATCCGGACGAGCAGTTGGGATCCATCGCGCAGAACCTGGGTTTCGCGGAGGAGTTCGCGGCAGTGCTCGACGGGATCGAGCACTGAGCCCGGCGGAACCGGGAGCCCTGGTGCCTGACGGGCCGTCCGACGAGGCGATGATCGGCGCCGCGCTGGAGGCCGTGCGTGCCGGCCGGGGGGCGGATCACCCGACGGGGTCCGACGTGCCCGTGGGGGCGGTGGTATTCGACGCCGGCGGGCGTGAACTGGCCCGCGCAGTCAACGCCCGCGAGTCGCTGGGCGACCCCACCGCGCACGCGGAGATCCTGGCACTGCGCGCGGCCGCCCGCGCCCGCGGGGACGGATGGCGGCTCGCCGGCACCACGCTGGCGGTGACCCTGGAACCATGCACGATGTGCGCCGGCGCTCTGGTCCTTGCGCGTGTGGAGCGGGTGGTCTTCGGCGCCTGGGAACCCAAGACGGGGGCGGTCGGCTCGCTATGGGACGTCGTGCGCGACCGGCGGCTGACGCACCGGCCCGAGGTACGCGGCGGGGTGCGCGAGGACGAGTGTGCGGCGGTCCTGGAGGGCTTCTTCCGCATCCGGCGGTGAGCGGATCGCCGCGTCGGTGACGCGGGTGTGTCCTGGTCACGGTCGCAACTGTGACGCTGCCGGGTGCGTCATGTACAGTACTTCCCGGTGGCGTGACCGAGCGGCCGAAGGAGCTCGCCTCGAAAGCGAGTGAGGGGCAACCCTCCGTGGGTTCAAATCCCACCGCCACCGCTGAGGGTTCGGGGCCGGTCCCGGCAGTTCTGCCGGGACCGGCCCCGAACCCGTTTCGGCCACCGGGCGGCCCTCGACGCGCCATCGTCCATGCAGCCCCGTCGGGTCAACCGCACAGCGAGTGCCGCGGCACGCCGGGCAGGTAACGTGCCCACTCCCCGTCGGTCAGCGGGGTGCCGCGTGTGGCGCAGATTTTGGCCGCGGCCGCGTCGAGGTCGGTGGACCACAGCCGCACGGTGCCGTCGGGGCCCGCCGCGGCGAGCAGCCCGTCGCGGCCGAAGCGTGCATCGAAGGTGCGGCTCCCGTAGGCGGTGAGGGCGGCGGCCGATGTGGGCGGTTCCGTGCCGTGCACGTCCCAGACCCGCACCGTGCCGTTGCTGGTGGCGGCGGCCAGCCGGGTGCCGTCGGCGTTGTAGTCCACTGAATACACGGCGCCGCCGAAGTTCGGGAGCACTCCTATCTCGCGCGGGTGGTCGATGTCGCTGACGTCCCACTCGCGCACGGTCTCGTCGGCGCTGCCCGCCGCCAGCAGGTTCCCGTCGGGACTGAACGCCACGGCCTGCGCGTAGGTGGTGAACCCGGTGAGCGTGGTGCGCAGCCCGGGGCTGCCGGGCGATGTGACGTTCCACAGTTCCACAGTGTTGTCGGCGGTGGCGACGGCGACGGTGCCCCCGCCGGGGGAGAAGTCGATCGACTGCGGGTAGTTTCCGGCGTCGAAGGTGCCCGCCTCCCGGGGGTGCGCGGGGTCGGTGACGTCGAGCAGGTGGACCGTCTCGGCGGACTGGTCGGATACGGCGAGCAGGTCCGCGCCGGGGGAGAAGGCGACGATGGCGACGATCCCGTCCACCACGTCTCGGGTGACGCTCATCTGCTGCGGCGCGTCCGGCGTGCTCACGTCCCACAGGTACACCCCGCCGGTGGCGGTGCCGGCGGCGGCGAGCCTGCGGCCCGTGGCGGTGGTGCCCTGCGCTGACGCGCCCGTGAACCGGTCGTCGCCGTGCACCTCGAGCTCCGCGGCGCGCCGAGCGGCGTCCGGGTCGGAGACGTCCCACAAGTCCATCGCGTCGTCATGGCTGCCGGAGCCGACGAGGAGCAGAGTGCCGGTGGAGTCGATGGGAGCGGTGAAGACGGTGTCGGTGGCGCCGGCGAGCACGGGGCCGGGCAGCGGCCAGAGCCGGGTGACGCCGTCGACGCCCGCGGTGAGCAGGTGGCGCCCGTCCGGCATGAACCGTGTGGACGTCACCACCCCCCGGCCGGGCAGTGTGGCGACCAGCGCGTCGGTGGCGAGGTTCCACACCCGGATCGAATTGTCGGAGCTGCCGGCCGCCACCGTCGTCCCGTCCCGGCTCACCGCCACGGCGTTGACGTAGCTGGTGAACCCGGCCAGCGGGGCGAGCGGCCTCGGGGCGTGCGGGTCGGCCACCGACCAGCGTTCCACCGTCCGCGCGGTCGTCCCCACCAGCAACGTGGTGCTGTCCGGGGTGAACGCGAGCGCCAAGCGGGCGGTGGTGGATCCGGGGTCCGGGGGGATCTCGAACAGCGGCGGGCCCGGCTCGGCGATGCGTGCGGCGTCCCAGAGGCGCATCGTGCTCTGCGTGCCGCCGGTGGCCACCAGGCGCCCGTCGGGGCTCACGGCCACCGACACCCTGCCGGTGCCGG
>CAYVJJ010000167.1:0-6151 GCA_964451655.1 uncultured Mycobacteriaceae bacterium
GGATGCAGGAGCCGTCCGGGCAGATCCCCTGGTTCCCCGGCGGGCACACCGACCCGTGGGACCACGTCGAATCCGCGATGGGCCTGTCCGTGGCGGGGCGGATCGCCGAGGCCGAGGCCGCCTACGCCTGGTGCGCCCGCACCCAGCGCGGCGACGGCTCCTGGCCGATGCGTCTGCGCGGGCACCGCGTGGAGGACCGGTCCGCCGACCTCAACTTCTGCGCCTACATCGCGGTGGGGGTGTGGCATCACCTGCAGGTGACCGGCGATCACGCCTTCGCCGCCCGCATGTGGCCCACGGTCCGCCGTGCCCTGGACCTGACGGTGTCGATGCAGGCGCCGGGCGGCGAAGTCTGGTGGGCCTGCGACGAGGGCGGACACCCTCTGCGCGAGGCCCTGCTCACCGGCAACGCGAGCATCCATCTGAGTCTGCACTGCGGGATCCGGCTGGCCGACGAGCTCCACCGGCCGCAGCCCGAGTGGGAGCTGGCCCGCGAGCGGCTCCGCCACGCCATCGCCGCGCACGCGCTGGGCCGTCGGCCGGATGCGTTCACCCCCAAGCCTGAATACTCGATGGACTGGTACTACCCCGTGCTCGGCGGGGCATTGCGGGGCGCGGCCGCCCGCACGCGCATCGAGCAGCGGTGGGACGATTTCGTCGTGCCGGGCCTGGGGATCCGGTGCGTCGACCACAAGCCGTGGGTGACCGGCGCCGAAACCTGCGAGCTGGCGCTGACGCTCGCTGCGCTCGGCGAGACCGAGGCGGCCCGCGAACAGCTCGCGGCGATGCAGCACCTGCGTGACCCGGACGGCACCTACTGGACGGGGCTCGTGTTCGCCGACGGTAAGAGGTGGCCGGTGGAGGTCAGCTCCTGGACCTCCGCCGCGGTGCTGCTGGCGGCGGACGCCGTCTCCGGTGCGACGGGCGCGGCCGGGCTCTTCGCCGACACCGTGCGTCGAGCCGGGGCGCGCTGATCCTGGGCGCGCTGATCCGGCCCCGGCTCAGGCGAATCGCACCCGTTCGAGCACACGGAGTGATCCGGTGGCCGAGCGTTCGGTGAAAGCGCCGGAGTCGAGCGCCTGCCGGTAGATCTCGTAGGGCGGGCGCCCGCCGTCCGCCGGATCAGGGAACACGTCGTGGATCAGCAGGGCCCCGCCGATACGGACCCGCGGCGCCCAACCGTCGAAGTCCGCCTGCGCCGCCTCCATCGAATGCCCGCCGTCGATGAACAGCAGGTCCAGGGGTGTGCGCCACAGCCTGCCCACCTGCGCGGACCCGCCGATCACCGTCACCACCGTGTCCTCGAGGTCCGCATCGTGCAGCGTGCGCCGCAGACGCCCCGCGGTGTCCAGGCGGCCTGAATGCGGGTCCACCAACGACTCGTCGTGGTACTCCCACCCCGGCTGATGCTCCTCGGATCCCCGGTGGTGGTCCACGGTCAGCAGCGTCGCGCCCGCTTCCCGTGCGGCGGTCCCCAGCAGGACGGTCGAGCGGCCGCAGTACGTGCCGATCTCGACACCCACGGCCGGGCCGGCACCGTCCCCGACGGTCGGCGCATGCGCGCCCAGATAGGCGCACGCGGCGGCGTAGAGCGCCTTCCCCTCGTCCAGCGGCATGAAACCGGGCGTGGCCTCCACCAGTTCCAGAACGCCGGGGGCGGGCACCGCCGCGTCTGCCGTCACGTCCTGTGCGCTCGCGATCCGCTCCATACCCTCATTCCGGTCTCTGCCTGCCACCCATGGCTTTACCGACCAGCGCGTCGAACTTCGTGCCGGTCGGCCACCCGACATAGTGGCACAGGAACACCGCGATCTCCCGCAACTGGGTCTCGTCGAGTTCCGCGTTGTCCAGCGCGGCGCCGACCTGGATCTCGGCGACGTCCAGCATGCCCTGGCCCGCCAGCACTCCGAGGAGCAGGAGCCGACGGTCCCGGATGCTCAGTCCCTCGCGGGACCAGATGTCGGCGAACAGGTGATCCACCGTGTAGGCGAAGAAGTCGCCCGGACCGTCCTGGACGTCGAACCCGTACACCTCGGCCATCTTCGCCAGGCCCCGCGCACGCCTGTCTCCGCTCATTCCGCACCTCCGTTCACTGCCGTCGCGCCCGGCCCCACCCCGAGGCCGTCGCCGAGAGCCGGCAGGGCCGAACGGGCCAACGGCAGATCCACACCCGACCGGGCGGCCAGATCCAGCGCCAGTGCAAGATCCTTCTCTCCCAGGTCCCGCACGTGCGCCAGAATCGGATACCAGCCCTCGTCGCGCCCCACCGGAGCGGTCGTGCCGCGGAGCATGATCGCCCCGGGTCCGCCCGTGATCGCGTCCGAGTGGCGCACCACCCGACCGAGTTCCGTGATGTCGAGCCCCGCCGCCTCGGCGAGGCGCTGCGCCTCCCCCGCCGCAGTGAACGCCACGAAGTGCAGCAGGTTCCGGGCGAGCTTCATCCGCGTGCCCGCGCCGACGGGACCGGCGTGCACGACGAGCCCGGCGAACCGCCCGAACGGCCCCTGCACCGCCGCGAACGCGGCGTCGGAACCGCCGACCATGACGGCCAGATCCCCCTTGTGCGCCCCGCCGGCGCCTCCGCTGACGGGCGCGTCGACCAGTTCGACCCCGTGCTCCGCGCACGCCGCGGCGAGTTCGACGGCCGTCGTGTCCGCGATCGTCGAGTGCACGGCGATCACCGTGCCCCTCCGCGCCGTGGACAGGAGGCCGTCGTCCCCCGTCACCACCTCCCGGACCTGCGCGTCGTCGACCACCGTGACCGAAACGACGTCGGCACGCACGCCGGCCTCCGCGGGGGTGGCCGCCACGGCCGCACCCGCATCCGCGAACGGCACCGTCGCCTCGGACCGGGCATCGCACACGGTCAGGCCGCCCGGCCAGTCGACCAGGCGCTGCGCTATGGGCGCCCCCATGTTCCCCAGGCCTATGTGCACCACGTGTGCTGCACGACCGCCGCCTGCACCGTTCGCCTCCGGGCCGGCCGCCGTGCGGTGTCCCTGCATCGTGGTCCGCGTGTCCTGTCCCGTCATCGCCTGCCCCTGTCCGCCGGTCGTGTCATGAACGGATGATCTGTCCGCCGTCGACGTTGAGGATCTGCCCCGTGATCCACGCTGCGTCGTCGGACAGCAGGAACATGCAGGCGCCCACCATGTCGTCGACCGTCCCCATCCTGCGGATGGGGATGTGCTGCACCATGTCCGCCACCATCTCCTGCGGGGTGACGGTGCGCGTGGCCTCCGTGTCCGTCGGGCCGGGGGCGATGGCGTTGATGCGGATCTTCGAGCCGCCGAGTTCGGTGGCCAGCTGCTGGGTGAGCCCGTTGATGCCCGCCTTGGCCAGGCCGTAGAAGCCCGAGTACAACCATGCCGCGGTCGACGACTGGTTGACGATCGATCCGCCTCCGCGCTCCGCCATCGGTTTCCACAGCGCGCGTGTCACGTTGAGCGCCCCGTCGAGATTCACCGACATGAACTTCTTGTAGTAGTCCCATGGGACCGTCAACAGCAGGTCCAGCTTCATGGAGCCGTAGATCGCCGCGTTGTTGACCAGATGGTCGACGCCGCCGAACTCGCCGACCGTGAAGTCGGCCAGGTCCGCGGCCGAATCGGCATCCGACACGTCGACGTGGTGGAAGACCGCCCTACCGCCGTCCGCGCCGATCGCGTCCGCCACGCCCTTGCCGCGTTCGGCGTCGATGTCGGCGATCACCACCCGCGCGCCCTCCCGGGCCAGAGCACGGGCGTAGGCCTCGCCGATCCCCTGCGCCGCGCCGGTGACGACGGCGGTCCTGTCCTCGAAACGTCCCATGATGCATCCTCGTTCCCGTTGCGGGCGCCGCCGGTGCGCCCGGGTGCCCGTGTGCGTGTCATGCCGGCTAGGCCGGGTCATGCCGGATAGGCGACAGCCTTGGTCTCCAGGTACTCCTCGAACCCGGCGACACCCATCTCCCGGCCGATCCCCGACTGCTTGTAGCCCCCGAAGGGGACATCGGCCGAGTACCAGATGCCGCCGTTGACCCCGAGGGTCCCGGTCCGGATCCCGCGGACCACGCGATCGATGCGCTCGGCGTCGTCGCCCCACACCGCCCCGGAAAGCCCGTACGGCGAGTCGTTGGCGATGCGCACCGCATCGTCGTCCCCGTCGTGCGGGATGATCACCAGCACCGGCCCGAAGATCTCCTCCCGTGCCGTGCGGGCCGTGTTGTCCAGGCCCGCGATCAGCGTCGGCTCTATGAAGTTGCCGCGGGGCCGGCCCGGAGGCCGCCCGCCTCCGCAGACGACCGTGCCGCCCTCCTCCACCGCGAGCCGCAGATACCCCTCCACGCGTGCGAGCTGACGCGGTGAGATCAGCGGCCCGCAGATGGTGCCGGGGTCCGCGGGATCCCCGGGGGCCAGCCCGTCGAGGGCCGCCGCGGTGGCGGCGGTGGCCTCCTCCAACCGCGCGCGCGGGACCAGCAGCCGTGTCGTCAGCGCGCAGCCCTGCCCGGCGTGGGTGGCGACGGTGAAGGCCGCCGTGGAGCACGCGGTGGTCAGCCCGTCGGCGTCCAGGTCGTCGAGCACGACGAACGCGGACTTTCCGCCCAGCTCCAGGAAGACCTTCTTCAGGGTCTCCGATGCGGCGGCCATCACGGCGCGCCCCGTGGCCGTGGACCCGGTGAAGGACACGAGGTCGACCCGGGGGTCTGCGGCGAGCTGCGCGCCGACGTCGTCGGCCGACGACGTCACGACGTTGAGTACGCCCGGGGGGAATCCGGCCTCCTCCGCGGCGATCTTCCCGATCAACGCGGCGCACCACGGGGTGTCCGGCGCGGGCTTGAGGACGACGGTGTTGCCGGCGGCCAGAGCGGGACCGATCTTCGCCAGGTTGATCTGGTGCGGGAAGTTCCACGGAGTGATGGCTCCGACCACGCCGACCGGTTCGCGGAGCACGACCCGGCGGGTCGGGATGCCCATGGGGCGCGCCGTGCCCAGATCCGTACGCCACTCGTAGTCCTCCGCCAGATCGGCGAAGTACCCCAGGTCCGCGACCGGCCCTTCCAGCTGCGGTCCGCTCGTGAAGAACGCCGGCGCTCCCGCCTCGGCGATCGTCACCTCACGCAGTTCCTCGATATGCGACTGCAGGCCGTCACGAAGCCGCCGGAGGCATCGCGCCCGGAAACGGTGGTCCCGCGCCCAGTCCGTCGTGTCGAACGCCCGGCGCGCCGCGCCGATCGCAGCGTCCATGTCGTCGGCTCCGGCGTCGGCGGCCAGGCCCAGGGGCTCCCCTGTGCTCGGGTCGACGGTGGCGTAGGTCCTGCCGGAGGACGCATCGACCAGGTCGCCGTCGATCAGCAGCGGCGTATTCCCCGTGCGGCCGGGTGTGAGGGGCTGTCCCGCCCGAGTCTGCGCCTGCGTCCGGGTCATGGGTCACCGACCTTCCGCTCTCGTCCTTCGCGGACGAATCTAGATAGACAGGTGTCTGGACCATAGTTCACCCGCTACGTCGACGCAATGGATCCTCCATGATCGGTCACTTTTCCAGACAGAAGTCTGGTCAGGTGTCGACATTGTGCGGTTTCGGGTCTACGGTGATCCCCACCACAGGACGATGGCAGTCGATCCCGGCATGCGAGGTACCCGATGACCACCGCTGAAGACGCTCCGACCCCGGTCACCCTTCACGACCCCGACGTCTACGTGGAGGGCGTCCCCCACGCGTTCTTCTCATGGCTGAGGCCGGCCGAACCGGTCTACTGGCAGCCCGAGGAGGGAGGCACCGGCTACTGGGCCGTCACCCGCCACGCGGACGTCATCGCCGTCTCGCGGGATTCGGACACCTTCTCCAGCGCCGTCGGCACGTCGCAGTTGCAGGACTTCGACGAGGAGACCCGGCAGAAGCAGGCGGCCATGCTGCTCAACCTCGACCCGCCGGAGCACACGCGCCAGCGTGCGCTGGTCAGCCGGGGTTTCACGCCGCGGATCATCGCCCGCCTGGAGTCGGATATCCGGCGGATCTGCGAGGACCTGGTCGATTCCGCGGTCGCCGCGGGCGAGGTGGACTTCGTCGAGTCGATCGCCGCGCCCCTGCCGCTGGCGGTCATCGCCGCGCTGCTGGGGGTGCCCCCGGAGGACACCGGAAAGCTGTACGACTGGTCCAACCGGATGATCGG
>CAYVJJ010000168.1:0-6144 GCA_964451655.1 uncultured Mycobacteriaceae bacterium
GGCCGCGGTCGTCGTGGACGCCGGAGGCGAAGAGATTGAGCCCCAGTGCCCGCGAGAGGTACGCGGTGACGCGCTGCCCGCGCACGCTGTTGCCGGCCGGGTCGAGGCGAGGCGAGAACGTCCCGATGGCCCCTTTGCCCGGGGCGACGGCCACGATGCCGCCCGCCACACCGGATTTCGCGGGCAACCCGACCTCGAACATCCAGGTGCCGGAGCGTTCGTACATCCCCGTCGCCGCGAGCACCGCCAGAGTGTCGCGGCAGGCCTGCTCGGACACCACACGCTCACCGGTCACCGGATTCACCCCGCCGTCCGCCAGCGTGGCGCCCATGATCGCCAGGTCGTGGGCGCTGACCCGCAGCGCGCACTGGCGGGTGTAGACGTCCACCAGCGCCGCCGGATCCCCGTCGATGCGACCGTAGCTCTCCAGCAATTGCGCGATGGCCCTGTTGCGGTGGTTGGTGAGCATTTCGGAGTGGTAGGCCTCACCATCGAGCTCGAGGCTCCGTCCCGCGAAGCGGGACAGCCCGGTCCGCACCCGCTCCCACTGCTCGGCGGGCGTCGCCCCGGGGATGAGGGCGGTGGTGGCGATGGCACCGGCGTTCACCATGGGATTGCGGGGATGTCCGTCACCCAGTTCCAGGGCGATCACGGAGTTGAAGGGCAGGCCGGTGTTGTCGACGCCCACGCGTTCCCGCACGAGCATGTGCCCCTGCGACTCGACGACCAGAGCGAAGACGAAGGCCTTGGCGATCGATTGGATCGTGAACTCCGCCGCCGCATCACCGGCGCCGTGGACGTCGCCGTCCACCTCCGCTACCACGACGCCGAACAGCTCCGGATCCGCCGCGGCCAGAATCGGGATGTAGTCCGCCACAGCCCCTTCCCTCATCGGCAGGTATCGGCTGTGCGCGGCTCCGACCAGCTCGTCTATCCGCGGCGGGGCCGGGAGAGCCCCCGTGGACACCTCCTGCACGACGTCACGCAGTTCTCTGTACACCGTCGCCTCCTGTCGCATCCGCGTCCTGTCGGCGGCCGCGTACCGTCCGGCGCAGGCGGAGACGTCGCGTGGTCCCGGCAGGCGGTCACTCCCCCATCGCCGCGAACGCCGTGCGCGCCTCCAACGCCCCGCCGAGCACCAGCAGCATCAGCGTCCGCATCGGCTCGTCGTCCAGCCCGGTCCCCGGGAACGCGTACTGCAGCACCACATCCACGCGGTCGTCACGCTGCACGGTCTGCAGTGTGCCGAACCGGGCACGCTCCCGCGCCTCCGCGAGTCGGGCCGCGGCCTGGTCGTCGTCGGGCACGTCCCACGCCACGACGCACGTTACCGACACCATCTCCAGCCCGTCGGCGATTTGCGCGACGTGCACCGCGCACGGCGCGCCGCCGAAGTGGAAGCTCACCGAGGCGTCCCCGTTGGATGCACGCGCCGGCGACTGCACCTGCGCGTCGTCGGCGACCTCCGCCAGGTTGCGGGCCACCCGCCCGCGCAGCCGCGTCACGGCGTCGACGTGGGCATCGGAGTCGTGCGGATCATCCGGGTCGCCCGGCAGCCGGCTCACTTGACGCCCCCGAAGCGGCGATCGCGGCGGGCGTACTCCAGGCACGCCGCCCACAGGTCCCGCCGGTCGAAGTCGGGGAAGAGCGTGTCCTGAAAGACCAACTCCGCGTAGGCGGACTGCCAGGGAAGGAAATTCGAGGTGCGCAACTCACCGGACGGGCGCAGGAACAGGTCCACGTCGGGCATGTCCGGCTCGTCCAGGTACCGGGCGAACGTCTTCTCGGTGATCCTGTCAGGGTCGATCCGCCCCGCCGCCGCGGCGCGGGCGATCGCCTGCGCCGCGTCCGCGATCTCCGCGCGCCCCCCGTAGTTGACGCACATGGTCAGGGTCATCACCGAATTGCCCCGGGTGAGTTCTTCGGCGGCCTCCAACTCCGTGATCACCGACTTCCACAGCCTGGGGCGCCGCCCTGCCCAGCGCACGCGCACGCCCATCTCGTGCATCTCGTCGCGGCGCCGCCGGATCACGTCCCGGTTGAAGCCCATCAGGAACCGCACCTCGTCGGGGCTGCGCTTCCAGTTCTCGGTGGAGAAGGCGTAGGCGGACAGGTGCTCCACACCCATCTCGATGCAGCCGCACACGGTGTCCATCAGCACGGCCTCGCCGCGCTCGTGCCCCGCGGTGCGCGGCAGGCCGCGCTCCTGCGCCCACCGGCCGTTGCCGTCCATCACCAAGGCCACATGCCGCGGCACGAGCTCCACCGGGATGTCCGGGGGCAGCGCTCCGGACGGGTGCGGGGCGGGCGGCCGCGGGCTCGGCACGGTGCCCCGGCCGGCGTCAGGACCCGGCCGCCGCGTTCGTCGTCGCTGGATCACGCACCTCATCCTGCCTTGCAACCGCACTCCCCCGCACATCAGCCCCGGAGGGATCGACGTCGGGGCGGCCGTCCTCGACGGGAGCGTCCGCCGTTGTCCGATCGTGGGGCGCACGGCGCTCGATCATCGGCAGGGAACGCAGCTGGCGCTCCAGGTGCCATTGCAGGTGCGCGGCCACCAGTCCGCTCGCCTGCGAGCGCTCCGTGTGCCCCGAGGCTTCCGCGGCATCCCACACGCCCTTCTCGAGCGCCAGCATGAGGTCGAGGACGCCCTCGGCGGGCGTCGCGGACCCGGGCGGCCGGCAGTGCACGCACACGGCGCCGCCCGCGGCGGCATGGAAGGCGCGAAGCGGCCCCTGCTCCCCGCACCGCGCGCATTCGGTGAGCGCGGGGGCCCAGCCTGCGACGGACATCGCCCGCAGCAGATACGAGTCCAGGACCAGCTCCGCGGGGTGGCGGGCGGCGGCGAGCGCCCGCAGGGCCCCGACGGTCAGCAGGTACTGGCCGCGCGCGGGCGCGTGTTCTTCGCCGGCGAGCCGCTCGGCGGTCTCCAGCACCGCCGACGCGGTGGTGTACAGCGCATAGTCGGCCACGATGGGATCGGTGAACGCGTCCAGGATCTGCACCTGGGTGACCGTGGACAGCCCCCGCCCCGGATGCCGTCCCGGATACACCTGCACATCGATGTGGCCGAACGGCTCGAGCCGGCCGCCGAAGCGGGAGCGCGTGCGACGCACCCCCTTGGCCACGGCCCGCACCAGCCCGTGGTCGCGGGTCAGCAGGGTGATGATGCGGTCGGCCTCGCCCAGCTTGTGCTGGCGCAGCACCACCGCACGATCCCGGTACAGCCTCACCGATCGACCTCCACGGGACAATCCTAGGCGGTGTCGGCGGGCGCCCGCCCCACCCGCACTGTTCGTTCGAACGAACAGTGCTAGTGTGGTCGGCGCTGAACAACATCGACGGAGGTGCCATGACCGGATCGCCCGCTTCTTCTCCGCCGGCCGCAGAGGCCCGCAGGCCCACCATCGCCTCTCTGCGGTCCGCGCTCGTGGCGGGCACCGTGACGTCGGTCGAGCTGGTCACCCGCGCCCTCGACGCCGCCGAGGCGAGCCGGTCGACCCTCAACGCGTTCCGCTACCTCCGGCCCGAGGCCGCGCTGGCCGAGGCGGAGGAGGCCGACGCGCGCCGGGCCCGGGGTGAGGACGGCCCGCTGCTGGGGGTGCCGGTGGCCATGAAGGACGACGTGGACATCACCGGGCTCCCCACGGCGTTCGGCTGCGACGACTCGGGGCGTTCCCCCGCCGCGGCCGATGCGGAGATGGTCCGCCGGCTCAAGTCCGCCGGCGCGGTGATCATCGGCAAGGCCAACTCGCCCGAGCTCGGCCAATGGCCATTCACCTCGGGCGGATTCGGCGTCACCCGCAATCCGTGGAGCCCCGACCACACCCCCGGCGGCTCATCGGGCGGCAGCTCCGCTGCAGTCGCAGCCGGCATCGTGCCCGCCGCGATGGGCAGTGACGGCGCAGGATCGGTGCGGATCCCCGCCGCGTGCACCAACCTGGTGGGCATCAAGCCGCAGCGCGGCCGCATCCCCACCTACCCGGAGCCGGAACAATTCCACGGGCTCACCGTGCTGGGCCCCCTGGCGCACACCGTCGCGGACGCGGCCCTGTTGCTGGACACGCTGTCCGGATCCCACCCGGGGGACACGCACCGCCCCGCCCCCGTATCCACCTCGGAGTGGGTGGGCCGCGATCCGGGCCGGTTGCGCATCGGACTGTCCTTCGACGCGCCGTTCACCGCCACTCCCGTCGCCCTCGACCCCCAGGTGGTCGCCGCCACCGAGCGTGTGGCCAACGCACTGGTCCGTCTGGGGCATGACGTGGTGCTCGACGGCCCGCGCTACGGAATCCTCCTGGGCCTGAACTTCCTGCCGCGGTCCATGGCGGGACTCGAGCAGTGGAGACGCCGGTTCCCGGACCCGTCGGTGCTGGACCCGCGCACGCTCGGCAACGCACGCAATGGACGCCTGCTCGGCGGCGCCCCGCTGGCGGCCGCCCGCCGGGCCGAGCCGCGCATCCGGCGGCGCATCGGCAAAGTCTTCGACCGCGTCGATGTCGTTCTCGCCCCCACTACGGCGACCCCGCCGTACCCCGCGGACGGGATCGACGGTCTCGGCGGCTGGGCCACGGACAAGGCCATCACCGCCTTCTGCCCGATGACCTGGCCGTGGAACGTGCTGGGCTGGCCGGCGGTGAACGTGCCCGCCGGTTTCACCGACGACGGGCTTCCGCTGGGAACCCAGCTCATGGGGCACACCGGCAGCGAGCAGCTGTTGGTGGCCGTGGCCGCTCAGCTCGAGTCGGAACTGCAGTGGCACCGCAGCACCCCGGAACGCTGGTGGTGAGCACCCCTTCCCCCGCGGCGCCCGCCCGCGACCGCATCCTCGACGCGGTCATGTCGATCATCGGCACCGCGGGGATCCCGGCCGTGACCAACCGGCGCATCGCCGCCGAGGCGGGGGTCTCGCTCGGATCGGTGACCTACCATTTCGCGACGCAGACCGACCTGCTGCGCGCCGCGCTCACGAGGTTCGTCGTCGCCGAATCCGGGCGGCTCACGGACCTCGCCGACACCTACCGCCGCCGGTATCCGGGCGGCGGTGCACCGGAACTCGGCGACGCCGCCGCGCTCGTGTCCGAGGTGGCCGAGGGGCTCGCCTTCACCGCCGAACAGGTCGCCTCGTTCGAGCTGTACGTCCACGCGGGGAGGGACCCGAGCCTGCGCGGGGCCGCCGCCGAATGCTTCGCCGCCTACGATCGGCTGGCCGTCACCGTGCTGACCGCGCTGGGTATCCCGGACCCGGACCGGCTCGCCCCCGCCGTGGTGGGCATGGTGACGGGCCTGCAGCTGCGTCGGCTCGCCACCGGAGAGCCCGGCCGGCAGGTAGGGCAGGCTCTGCTGCACCTGCTCGCACCGTGAGGCCGCCGCGCAGGTGGGCGTCCTCACCGCCGGTCAGAAGCCCAGACGGCTGAGCTGCTTGGGATCGCGCTGCCAGTCCTTGGCCACCTTCACGTGCAGGTCCAGATAGATGCGCGTACCCAGCAACGCCTCGATCTGGCTGCGCGCAGCGGTCCCGACCTCCCGCAGCCGCGCGCCGCCGCGGCCGATGACGATCCCTTTCTGCGACTGCCTCTCGACGAACAGGATGGCGTGCACGTCCAGGAGCTCGCCCTGCTCCGCGGTGCGGTCCTCGCGCGGGATGATCTCCTCGATCACCACCGCCAGCGAGTGCGGCAGCTCGTCACGCACCCCTTCCAGCGCGGCCTCCCGGATGAGTTCGGCCATCAGCGTCGTCTCCGGCTCGTCGGTGAGCTCACCGTCCGGGTAGAAGGCGGGGCCGGGTTCCATCCGGCCCACCAGCAGGTCCGTGAGCACGGAGAGCTGCTCCCCCGACGCGGCGGACACCGGCACCACGTCGGCCTCGTCGCCGAGCAGTTCCGACAGCGCCACGAGCTGTGCAGCGACCTGATCGCGCCCCACCTTGTCGATCTTGGTGACGATGCCGATGATCTCTGTACGTGGGGCGGATCGGCGCACCTGGTCGAGGATCCAGCGGTCGCCGGGACCGATCTTCTCGTCCGCGGGCACGCACATGCCGATCACGTCCACCTCGGCGTAGGTCTCGTGGACCAGGTCGTTGAGCCGCCTGCCGAGCAGGGTCCGGGGGCGGTGCAGGCCCGGGGTGTCCACGAGCACCAG
>CAYVJJ010000169.1:0-2899 GCA_964451655.1 uncultured Mycobacteriaceae bacterium
GGTGCACAATGCGGGGTGTGACCCCACAGCACCTGTCCGTCTCGTGGACCACGCCGGACCCGCCGCGGCACCCCGTCGTCGCCACCGGCGCGTTCGACATCCTGCACGTGGGCCACCTGCGGCTGTTGCGCGAGGCGCACCGGCGCGGCCACCCGTTCGCAGTGGGCATCGAGGACGACGAGCGCATCCGCGCGTGGAAGGGCAAGACGCGCCCCATCAACCCCGCCGAGGACCGCGCCGAGATGCTGGCGGCGCTCCGGTTCGTCGACGGGGTATTCGTCATCTCCGGCGACCCGGCGGTGGCGGGGTGGCGCGACTACTACGGGATCCTCGAACCCCTGGCCCCGCACGCGCTCGTTTTCACCATGGGGGATCCGCACGCCGAGCCCAAGCGGCTGGCGGCACGTAAACTCGGCGCGCAGGTCTGGGAGGTCGCGCACGTGCCCAAGCGTTCGACCACGCTCATCGCCGGCCGTCTCGGCCGGCGCTGAGCCGCGGCACCGCCTCCCGGGAGTCTCCGGGACGGCCGCTCCGGCAGAGTGCGGGCGGTCAGGCCGACGGTGGTCTGTCAGTCGGGCAGCGCGGCGAGCCTGGCCATCGACTTCTTGATGTCCCCCTTGAGCGAGCGCCCGACGGCCGAGCCGATGGGGCCGCGCGCCATCGGGTTGGAGAAATCGACGTCCATGGTGACGCTGGCCCCGTCGCCCTCCGGGGCGATCGTCAGGGTCATCGCGACCTTGGTGCCGCCCTTGCCGTCGCCGCTGAGCCGGATCCGCTCGATCGGGCGGTACTCCTCCAGGGTCCAATCGATGCGGTTGCGCATCCCGCGCACGGAGATCACCGACGTCAACTGCAGGCCCTCGCCGAGAGTGCCGGGCAACTCGCCGCGCCAGCCGTCGTGGATGGTCAGCCACTGATCGAACCGGCTCAGGTCCGAGGCACGGTCCCAGGCGGCCTGCGGGCTCAGGGTGAACTTCTCGGTCACCTTCAACGTGGTCATCGGTTCTCCCGTCGTACGCTCCCGAGCGGCGAGCGGCCGGCCCCGCAGCGCCCTGGGCGCCCGGTGACCGGCCCGGCTCGGCTCATGATCGGGACGAAGACTACTCCGACAGCTTGTTCTTGACGGAGTCCTGGGCCTTGTCCACCTTGTCGGCGTACTTGCCCTCGGTCTTCTGGTCGACGAAGTCGCCGGCCTTCTCCACGGCCTGGTCGACCTTCTCGGTGTTCTGCTGGGCGTAGCCCTTCGCCTTGTCCATCACGCCCTTGAACTTGTCAGCGAAGCCCATGGCGACTCCCTTCGATACGTCGCATGCCGGGCTCTCCGGCACCTGCCTCCAGCGTTTCACGTTCCGGCGCTGCTCGCAGGGTTCCCGGGCGCAGTGAATTTCCGCCGCCGCGACCGCGGCCGCGGCGGCGGGGGCGTACGGCGTGTCAGCCCCCGGCGGCGGGAGTGCCCCACAGCGGCCGCCGGTCGCCCGTGCGCGCGCGGTTGATCCAGAAGACCGCCTCGATCAGGCACGCCCCGGCCACGCCGCACACCAGCCCGGTCAGCGTCCACTGCCAGTGCGACGGATCGATCTCGAAGAAGGTGCGCACGAAGGGTATGGAGAACAGGACGACGTAGGCGAGACCCGAGACCGCCAGCAGGGCGATCTTCCACCAGCGGTACGGGCGTGCCACCACCGCGAGCACCCACAGGCCGGAGACGATCAGGGTGATCAGCACGCTCGTGGAGGTCTGCACCCGCACCTGATCGGGCACGTCGGCGCCCTGGTAGACGATCATGTAGCAGACGAACGTCGCCACGCCGATGATGACGCCGGACGGCACCGCCAACCGCAGCACGCGCGGGACGAAACCGGTGCGCGCCCGCTCGTTGTTGGGGGCCAGCGACAGGATGAAGGCGGGCACCCCGATGGTGAACCACGCGGCGATGGTCACGTGCCGCGGCAGGAACGGGAACGGCAGCGGGTCGGCGTCGACGAACGAGCCGACGGCGCCGACGATGCCGACCATGAACGCCAGCAGCGCCGAATAGACGGTCTTGGTCAGGAACAGGTTGGCGACGCGTTCGATGTTGCCGATCACCCGGCGGCCTTCGCCCACCACATACGGCAGGGTGGCGAACCTGTCGTCGAGCAGCACGATCTGCGCGACGGAACGGGTGGCGGGGCTGCCCGACCCCATGGCCACCCCGATGTCCGCGTCCTTGAGCGCCAGCACGTCGTTGACGCCGTCGCCGGTCATCGCGACGGTGTGCCCGCGGGATTGCAGCGCCGTGACCATGCCCCGCTTCTGTTCGGGCCGGACCCGGCCGAAGGTGGTCGTCGACTCGAGGACCTCCGCCAGCCCGTCGACGTCCTCGGGCAGCGTGCGCGCGTCCACGGCGGCGCGGCCGCCCTCGATGCCCAGCGAGTCGGCCACCGCGCCCACGGACACCGCGTTGTCACCGGAGATCACCTTGACGGACACGCCCTGCGTCCCGAAGTACTCGAGGGTGCCGCGCGCGTCGGGACGGACCTTCTGCTCCAGCACGACGAGCGCGGCGGGCCGGGCGCCGACGGTCGCATCCGGCGCATCGACGGGGCGCGCCCCCTCCGCCAGCAGCATCACCCGCAGGCCCTGCGCGCCGATTTCCTCGGCCTCGCGCGCGGCCTCCGTGTCCGGGGCGAGCAGCACGTCCGGCGCGCCCAGCAGCCAGTGCCCGTTGTCGCCGAAGGAGATGCCGCTCCACTTCTTGGCCGACGAGAAGGGGGCGACCGCGGTGGCCCGCCACCCCGGGTCGTCGGGCAGCGCGTCCTTGATCGCCTGGATCGAGGCGTTGGGCCGCGCCTCCGCCGCGGCGAGCGCCGCCAGGGCCGCATCCACCCGCGCCTGGGCCCCGCCGCGCCCGTCACCG
>CAYVJJ010000169.1:2999-6065 GCA_964451655.1 uncultured Mycobacteriaceae bacterium
GCGGATCCGCCAGCGCGCGCGCCTCCGCGAGCCGCATCCCGTTCTCGGTGAGGGTCCCCGTCTTGTCCGCGCACACCACATCCACGCGGGCGAGCCCCTCGATGGCGGGCAGCTCCTGCACCAGGCACTTGCGCTGCCCCAGCCGCACCACGCCCACCGCGAACGCGATCGACGTCATCAGGACCAGCCCCTCCGGCACCATCGGCACCAGGGCGGCAACCATGCCGATCAGCGAGTCGCGCACCCCCTCCTGGGAGGAGAACAGCTGGTTGTAGATGGTCAGCAGTCCCGCCGGGATCAGCAGGTAGGTGACGAACTTGAGGATCCGGTCCACGCCCGAGCGCAGTTCGGAGTCCACCAGGGTGAACCGGCTCGCCTCGTCGGCCAGACGGGCGGCGTAGGCGTCCGCGCCCACCTCGGTGGCGCGGAAGGCGCCGCTGCCGGCGGCGACGAAACTGCCGGACAGCACCCGCGAACCGACCGGCTTGTGCACCGGGTCGGACTCGCCGGTCAGCAGCGACTCGTCGACGTCGAGGCCCGCCGCCTCGACGACCTCGCCGTCGACCACCAGCTGGTCGCCCGCACCGAGTTCGATGATGTCGCCCTGCACCACCTGCTCGGGCGGCACCTCTGCGGCGACGTCGTCGCGGCGCACGACCGGGCGCGCCTGACCGACGATCGTCAGCTTGTCCAGAGTGCGCTTGGCCCGCAGCTCCTGGATGATGCCGATGCCGCTGTTGGCGAGGATCACCAGGCCGAACATGCCGTCGATGGGGGACCCGGCGGCGAGCACGATCACCAGCAGCACGCCGAGCATCGCGTTGATGCGGTTGAAGACGTTGGCGCGGATGATCTCCGAGGTCGAACGCGACCCCCGCTGCGGTGCGTCGTTGGCGAGGCCGTCGCGGATGCGCTGGTCGACCTCCGCGGCGGTCAGGCCCGCCGCGCGCTCCGGGCCGTCCGGGCCGTCGCCTGGTGAGGCCGTGCCCCGCATGGGCTGCTCGGTGCGGGCGGGCCCGCCGTGGGCAGGCCCGCCGAGCGCAGGGCCGCCGCCCAGGGGATCCGACTCGTCGACAGACACAGCACCACCTTAATGAGCCGCGCGCCGCCACCAGCGGTCAGCCTCGCCGATCCCGCCGGTGCGCTCCCCCGCATTGTCGTCCGCGCCGGTAACGGCGTCGGCTCCGTCGGATCCGGGGGCCCGGCCGCCGAGGGGCACACGACGCCCCGGCTCCGGCACGATCAGCGCGGGGGCCGCAGCCGGCGTCGCGCCGTCGTCGCCCGCGCCCGCCCCGTCGACCGCGGCGCACAGCCGCTCGACGGGCTCCGCCCACGCGTGCGGCGCCAGGTCGAAGGTGGCCCAGTGCACCGGCAGCAGCGTCGGGCGCCGACCGGGATTGAGGTCGGCCGCCGCGCGCACCGCCTCCTCGGGGGTCATGTGCACATGCGGCCACAGTTCCGAGTAGGCGCCGATCGGCAGGATCGTGAGGTCGAACGGGCCGTGTGCGCGCCCGGCGTCGGCGAACGCGCGGGTGTATCCGCTGTCGCCGCCGAAGAAGATCCGCCGCCGGGCGCCGGCCACCGACCACCCGGCCCACTGCGTGCGGTCACGCCGCAGGCCTCGCCCCGAGAAGTGCCGGACCTCGCAGCACGTGAACGCGAGCCCCGCCACGTCGGCGCTGCCGCCCCAGCCGAGCTCGACGATCCGCTCCGGCGCGATCCCCCAGCGCCGCAGGTGCGCGGAGACCCCCGCGGGCACGACGAACAGGCACGCATGATCGCGGGCCAGGCCCAGCATCGTCGCCCGCTCGAGGTGGTCGTAATGGTCGTGCGAGATCACGACGGCATCGATCGGAGGCAGCCCCGCCGGATCGACCGGCGCCCGGTGCAGCCGCCGGGGCCCCAACCGGCCCGACGGGGAGCAGCGGCGCCCCAGCACCGGATCGGTGAGCACGCGGCGCCCCTCGAACTCCAGCAGGACGGTGGCGTGCCCCAGCCACGTGGCCGCCATCTCCCCCGGCACGGCGGGGATCTCCGGAACGGTGACCGGCACCGCCTGCCGCGGCTGCCCTCCGCCTCCGCGCCGGCGCATCCCGCGCAGTGCCGAGCCCAGCGCCGACGGGTCGAACGCCGTGGCCGGTTCGGTGTTGCGGAACCTCCCGCCGATGCGCCCGGCCGGGGCACCGATCTCCTCACGCACCCGCCACAGCTCACAGGCCAGCGCCGTCAGGCCCGCTCCCGCACCCGCCGCCGCGGCCACCGCCGTCAGCGCATACGCGGCGCCCGCCCACCGCGGCGCCCGCCGCGGCCCGGAACCCCGGCGGACACGGCCCGCCGATCCCGTCGCGAAAACGTCCGGCACCCCGCTCACCTGCCGTGGAACACGGGGGCGCGGCGTTCCCGCCGGGCCCGGCTCGCCTCGTCCTTGTCCTCGCTCGCCCAGGCACGGTCGAACAATGCGTTCTGCTCGGCCGTGGCCTCGGAACGCCCGCCGTCGTCGTTGAAGACCAGCTTCAGATGCCGCAGGCTCAACGGGGCGAAGCCGGCGAGTTCCGCCGCCCACGCCTCCGCCGCCGCGAGGTCACCCGAACGGTTGGCCAGGCCGGCGGTGCGGGCGGCCTCCGCGCCCATCGGTTCCGCAGACATGAGCATGGTGCGCGCGTGACCGCCGCCGACGATCTCGGTGAGCTTGCGGACGGTCCAGTTGTGCACCGCCAGCCCGATCTTGACCACGGGGATCTCGAAGCGGGCACGCTCGTCCGCCACACGCAGATCGCACGCGAGGGCCAACTGCAGACCGGCGCCGATGGCCGGACCGCCCACCGCCGCGATCACCGGGACCGGGGCCGATTCGATCGTCTCGAGCATGCGCACCAGGGCGTGCGGGAAGCTGCCGCTGTACACGTCCCCGGACAGGTCCGCCCCGGCGCAGAACACCGGCCCCGCCCCGGTGAGGACGACGGCGCGCGCCCCGTCCGCGACCGCCCGGCCCACGGCCTCCGTGACGGCGTCGCACATCGTCGTGTTGAGCGCGTTGCGCTTGTCCTCGCGCTGCAGCTCCAGCAC
>CAYVJJ010000170.1:0-6024 GCA_964451655.1 uncultured Mycobacteriaceae bacterium
CCACAACGTGTGACCTGCGGCCTGCTGCGGCGCGGGGGCTCTTCCGCCGCACGGTGATCCGCGCCCGCAGCCGTGATGCGGCGGCCATGGCCTGCGCTGCCGTCCACCGTCGGCAATGTTCACCGGCGGTTCACCGCGGGGCCGAATCGACGTGGCCCCGGGGCAATACCGCATCGGAATACTGCCGGTGGCCGACAAGCGGCCGGCCCCGGCAGGCCGGGGTGTGTCCGCCCCGCCTCGCCGGCGGGGCCGAGCGGAAGAGCAGCGAGTGTCGCAGAGTGATATGTCCGGACGTGTTCCGTCCACCTTCCACCCGTCGCCTGTCCGGCAGGGGGAATCGCCCCGACGCCGCGTCGTGCGCACGGCGGGCGCGGCGACGGCCGCCGCCGCGGTCCTCATGACCGGTGCGTGCAGCGACGGGGGATCAGGTTCCGGAACCGCTTCCGGCGCAGTGGACCTGGTGTCCGAAGCGCGCGCGGCGGCGGGCGACGTGACAGTGAACGGAGGTGCCCGGCGGCTCGGCGGCGACCAGTCCGCGGGCCTGCGTGAGGCGATCGACTCCTCGGGCGCGAAGAACGTGATCCTGCTGATCGGGGACGGTATGGGCGACTCCGAGATCACCGCGGCCCGCAACGTGGCCGAGGGCGCGGGCGGGGCCTTCGACGGCATCGACGCGCTGCCGTTCACCGGCCAGTACACGCATTACTCGCTGGACCGGGAGACGGGCAAGCCGGACTACGTGACGGACTCGTCGGCCTCGGGCAGCGCCTGGTCCACGGGCACCAAGACCTACAACGGCGCGGTGTCGGTGGATATCCACGGAGTCCCGCAGCGCACGATCCTGGAGATGGCCAAAGACAAGGGGATGGCCACCGGTGACGTGTCCACCGCCGAGATCCAGGATGCCACGCCGGCGGTGCAGTACGCGCACGTGTCGCAGCGCAAATGCTACGGGCCGGAGGAGACGGCGGAGAAGTGCCCGGAGAACGCGCTGGAGAACGGCGGTGCCGGATCGATCACCGAACAACTGCTCACAACGCGCCCCGACGTGGTGCTCGGTGGGGGAGCGGAGACGTTCGACCAGCGTGCCCGCGCGGGCGAATACCAGGGGGACACCCTCTTCGAGCAGGCGCAGGCGCGCGGATTCACGGTGGTCCGCACCGCCCAGGAGCTCGCGGCGGTGGAATCGGCAGGCCAGGATGCGCCGCTGCTGGGGCTGTTCACGCCCGGCAACATGGAGGTCCGTTGGACGGGCGAGAAGGCGACGCCCGGCGGCATCGACGGGCCCGCGCAGGAATGCACACCCAACCCGGACCGGGATCCGTCGGTGCAGCCCGACCTGAAGTCGATGACCGCCAAGGCCATCGAACTGCTCAAGGACGACCCGGAAGGGTTCTTCCTCCAGGTCGAGGGCGCCTCCATCGACAAACAGGACCACGAGGCCAATCCGTGCGGGCAGATCGGCGAGACCGTCGACCTGGACGAGGCCGTGCAGGAGGCGCTGAGGTTCGCGGAGCAGGACGGTGAGACGCTGGTGGTGGTGACGGCGGACCACGCCCACACCAGCCAGATCGTGTCCACCGACACCGAATCGCCGGCCCTCACCTCCAGGCTGGTGACGGCCGACGGCACGGAGATGGGGATCCTCTACGGCACCGCTGAAGCGGACGCCTCGCAGGGGCACACCGGAACGCAACTGCGCATCGCCGCCTACGGTCCCGGGGCGGCGAACGTCGTCGGGCTGACCGATCAGACGGACCTGTTCTTCACGATGACCGGTGCGCTGGGGATCGACCCGGACGCGTCGTAGGGGCAGGGGCGCGGGCCGGCGTGCCGGCCCTGCTCAGGACTGCGACGGGCTCCACTCGTCCATCGGGGGGAAGCCGGCCTGCGCCCACTAGTCCACCCGGCGCGCGCTCTCGTCCGGGCTGAGGTCGACGATGCGGGTCATCACGCTCCACCGCTGGCCGAAAGGGTCGAGCAGGGAGGCGAAGCGATCGCCGGAGACGAAGTCGGTCACCGGCTCGCGCAGGGTCGCCCCCGCGGCGAGGGCCCGCGCGACCACGGAGTCGACGTCCGGGCAGTACAGGGACATCGAGTGGCTGACCGTGTCCCCGGCCGGTTCCCCGTCCGCGTCGGTGCGGGCATCGGCCACGAGCCCGTACTGCGGGTTGGGGTCGCCCAGCTGCAGACGTCCGTGGCCGAAGTCGAGCTCTGCGTGGGCGACCAAGGTCGACGAGCCGTCGGGTGCCGGCGCGTCGACACGGGAGATCGTGCTCGCGCCGAAGACCCCGGTGTAGAAATCGATGGCCGCGGCGGCATCCGGGATGACGAGGAACGGCGTGAGCGAGGTGAACCCGCGGGGCGTGCCGTGCACGGTGTGCTCGCCGTGCGCGGCGGGGGTGGGGGACGCGCCGTCGGCGTGTGCGGTCCGGGCGTGTGCGATCCCGGTGTGCGTGGTCTCTGTGTGCGCTGTGGCGGTGCTCATGATCGGCTCCTTCGGGGTTTTCGGGGCTTCGGGGGTAAGGCGGATGCGCCTGCGCCGGTGATGTCGACGCTAGGAGCGCATACGGACGCGGTATTGAACATTTGCGACAGGGGCGGGGTAGTTTGGCGGCGTGGACGCGAGCCGGCGCGGTGGGGGGATGCGTGGAGGCACGGGGGCGGAGGGCGGCGGTGCCGGCGGACCGAGCGGTGGCGGGCCGGGAAGCGTGGGGCCGGCCACTGGACGCCCGGTGGAGAGCAAGGGGGAGTTGCGGCCGGGCCGGACGGTCCGCATCCGCCGACTCGAGGTTCCGGCGTCGGTGTCCGCACTGGCCCGGCACGTGTGGATCCCGCGTTGGGACCTGCCGGAAGGGGAGGTGGCCGAGCAGCCGATCCTCGAGTATCCGGGCACCAACGTGGTGGTGGAGCCCGGGGCGGCGGCGCTGTACGGCCCGCGGCGCGGGTTGTCGACACGAGTCCTGCGCGGACGGTCGTGGGCGGTGGGGGTCCTGCTGCGACCGGCCGCCGGCACCGTGATGACCGGGCGGTCGATGGCGGACATCGTGGGCACCGCGGTGCCGGTTCCGCGGGCGCCGGATCTGGTTCCGGGTCTGCGCGCGGTGATGGGCGGCACCCGCGGAGCGGGTGCCGACAGGGCCTCTTCCGACGGCGCGGCGGATCGGGACGCGGCCGCCCTGGGGCTGGTGATCGCATGGCTGCGCGGATTCCGGGTGGACGAAGAAGGGGTGCTGATCAACGCGATCGTCGACGCGGTGGAGTCGGATGCCGGACTCACCCGGGTGGCGGACCTATCCGCCCGGGTCGGCCTCGATGAGCGGCGCCTGCAGCGGATCTGTCGGCGCCGCATAGGGTATCCACCCAAGTGGCTGATCGCCCGGCGCAGACTCCAGGATGCGGCGCACCTGCTGCGCACCGACTCGGGCACCGCATTGGCGGACATCGCCCAGGACCTCGGATACAGCGATCAGGCGCACTTCGCGCGCGACTTCGCCGCGGTCATAGGGCAGCCACCGGGGGTCTACAGGTCGCAGGCCGGCGGATAGCGCACCGGCGCGGGCGGACAGCACCGGCGCGGGCGGACAGCACCGGCGCGGGCGGACAGCACCGGCGCGGGCGGACGGGGCCCGGCGCCGCGGCGCGTCAGCCGAACTGCTCCCGCAGCCGGTGCTTGACCAGCTTGCCGGTGGGGGTGCGCGGCAGCTCCTCGACGAAGACCACGGATCGGGGCGCCTTGTAGTGGGCTATCCGTCCGCGCACGTAGTGCAGCAGGTCGTCGGCGAGTGCAGGACCGGGGCGTTCGCCGGGCATCGGCTGCACGATCGCGATGGGCACCTCCCCGAGTTCCTCGTCGGCTGCGCCGATCACCGCGACGTCGAGCACGCGGGGATGCAGGGTCAGCTCGTTCTCGGCCTCCTGCGGGTAGATGTTGACGCCGCCGGAGATGATCGTGAACGCGGCACGGTCGGTCAGATACAGGAAGCCGTCCGCGTCGAGGTAGCCGATGTCGCCGGTGGTGGCCCAGTTGTCATGCTCAGGATGCCGCGTGGCGCGCGTTTTCGCCGGGTCGTTGTGGTACTCGAAGCCGGGTGCGTCGCGCTCGAAGTAGACGGTGCCGATCTCCCCGGCGGGCAGCTCGCGGTGGTCCTCGCCGCAGATGTGGGCGGGCCCGAGCACGCTCACCCCCACCGATCCGGGATGCGCCAGCGCCTGCGCGGAGTCGATGAACGTCGCGCCCACGCCTTCGGTGGCCGCGTAGTACTCGTTGATCACCGGTCCCCACCACTCGATCATGCGGCGCTTGATCTCGAAGGGGCACGGCGCGGCCGCATGGATGGCGCAGCGCATGCTGGAGACGTCGTATCGCGTGCGCACCTCGTCGGGCAGCTTGAGCATGCGTACGAACATCGTGGGTACCCACTGGCTGTGGGTCACCCTGTACTTCTCGATCAGGCGCAACGACTCCTCCGCGTCGAAGCGGTCCATCAGCACCACGGTGCCGCCGATGGACGTCACCATGCCGCAGAACCGCAGCGGTGCGGCGTGGTAGAGCGGCGCGGGGCACAGGTACACGGAGTCCTCGTCGAAGCCGTAGACGGGCTTGAACACCTCGGTGTACGGATCGGGGATCTCGTCCACCTCCCCTTCGGGCAGCGGTGGCTTGATCCCCTTGGGGCGTCCGGTGGTACCGGAGGAATAGAGCATGTCCTGGCCGCGCGGCTGACCGTCCAGCGGCGTGTCGGGCTGGGCCGCCAGGACGGCCTCGTAATCTTCGTAGCCCTCCCGGGTGCCGCCGAACACCACCCGCTGCGGCAGGCGCGGCAATTCCCCGCCGACGGCCTCCGCGGCCTCGGCCGAGACGAACAGCGCGGTGGCGCCGCAGTCCTCGATGACGAACCCCGCTTCGGCCGCCGTGAGCTGCCAGTTGACGGCCGTGATGTAGAGCCCGCTGCGCAGCGCTCCCCAATAGACCTCGAGCATGCGCGTGTCGTTGCCGGAGACCAGCGCGACGTGGTCCCCCGGGCGCAGCCCCGCGGACCGCAGGTAGTGGGCCACACGCCGCGAGCGGTCCTCGAGCGCGCGGTAACTGAGCGTCTCCCCGGTCGCGGGCCGGACCACTGCGGGCTTGTCCGGCGTCAGTTTCGCGGCGGTACCCGGATACAGGCTGCCCGTGATCGGCGGGAGTTCCGGGGTGGTGCTGTCGCTGGTCACTGATGCCTCCGCTCGCCTGGTTGCGCCCGTCGTGTCTTGTCGTACCACTGCGCGCGGGCGTACGGGAGTCGATCGGCAACAGTGTCTGCGGAATTGATGCAGGCGGCGGGAGGCGGCGGGTGAAGCGCGGGTGAAGCTATGTTGGACACATGGCGGGAGGACCGATGAACGGTCGGATCAACGGAGTCGCGCAGGCCGATCCTGAGGACGGCGGGATCAGCGGCGCGGTGGAGGACGTCGTCATCCGCGTCGCCGAGGGTATGGAGCACGACCTCGACGTGCACGCCGTGGAGGTCAAGGAACTGCTGGAGGAGCAGTTCCCGGAGATGCGGGGCGACCGGCAGTGGGTGGACCTGATGCGCGCGAGCGTCGCCAGCAACGTCGAGACGACGTTGCACGTGCTGCGCCACGGGATCCCCGCGGGCGGGCTGCCGCCGCCGGCCGCCGCCGCCGAATACGCCCGGCGGCTGGCGCAGCACGCGGTGCCGATGGAGGTGCTGGGGCGCGCATACCACATGGGTATGGCGCGGCTGCAGGACGACTACCTCCGTCGTATGACGGCGCTCGTCTCGGCCGGCGAGGAGCCTGCCGTCGGACCGGAGACCGTGCTCGCGGCGGTCCGCTACTCGATTCGCGTGTCCAACGAGTACGTCGAGTCGATCACCGCCCAGCTCGAGGAGATCTACGAGGACGAGCGGGACCGTTGGCACACCGGCGTCGACAGCACCCGGATCGAGCGCGTGCGCAGCATCCTCGCGGGCGACCGCCCCCACGATGCGGCCGGCGAACTGCGCTACGAGTTGAATCAGA
>CAYVJJ010000171.1:0-6019 GCA_964451655.1 uncultured Mycobacteriaceae bacterium
CGCGCCGTCGCCGACGAGGAGGTGGACTCGGGGGCCGACCTGCTGATCGCCGGGGACATGGGGATCGGCAACACCACCCCCGCCACCGCGATCGTGGCGGTGCTCACCGGCATGGAGCCGGTGGTCGCCGTCGGCCGCGGAACCGGGATCGACGACGAGGCATGGATGCGCAAGACCGCCGCCGTGCGCGACGCGATGTTCCGCGCCCGCCATTTCGTCGGCGACCCGCTCGCCCTGCTGCGGACCGCCGGCGGCGCCGACCTGGCGGCCATGGCGGGGTTCCTCGCGCAGGCGGCCGTGCGGCGTACGCCGGTGGTCCTCGACGGGCTCATTTCCACCGCAGCCGCACTGACCGCAGTGCAGCTGGCGCCCGGCTGCGCGGACTGGTGGGTGGCCGGGCACCGCTCGGCCGAGCCCGCGCACACGGCCGCTCTGGACCGGCTGCGCGCCCAGCCGCTGCTCGAGTTCGGCATGCGTCTCGGTGAGGGGACGGGCGCCCTCACGGCGCTGCCGCTGATACGCGCCGCGGTGGCGACCCTGACGAACATGGCGACCTTCACCGACGCCGGCGTCTCGGGCGGCGCCGACGACGAGACCGCCGGCTGACGGCATTGCGCCCCCGTCACGGGCCGCTCGCGGCCGCGGCCGACGGCACCGCGCTGGCGCTGTCGTGGCTGACAGTGCTTCCGGTGCCTACCCCGCCGGGTGATATCGACCGCGACCGCGCACGCCGCGCACTCTCCGCCGCGCCCGCAGTCGGGGTGCTCCTGGGTGCGATGGCGGCAGGCGTGCTGTGGTGCACGACGCACGCCGGTCTGTCACCGGTACTGGCGGGTCTGCTCACCGTGGGGCTGCTGGCGCTGTTCACACGCGGCATGCACGTCGACGGGCTCGCGGACACCGTCGACGGCCTGGGATGCTACGGCCCGGCGGAGCGTGCGCTGGACGTGATGCGGTCCGGCAGCGCCGGGCCCTTCGCCGTCGCTGCGATGGTGGTGGTTCTCGGCGGCCAGGCTGTGGCGCTGGGCGACCTGGCGGACGCATCGCGTTGGGGTGCCGTGGTACTCGCGGTCGCCGCGGCCCGGGTGGCCGCGGTACTCGCCTGCCGCCGCGGCGTCGGCCCCGCCACGCGCACCGGTTTCGGTGCCCTCGTCGCGGGCACGCAAAGCCCCGTCACCGTCGCGTTCTGGTCCGTAGCGGCCCTCGCGGCAGCCGTTGCGGCGGTCCCCGGGCGGGCGTGGCAGGGCCCCGTCATCGTGGCGGCGGTGCTGGCGGCGACAGTCGCATTCGTCGCCCACTGCTCACGGCGGTTCGGCGGCGTCACCGGTGACGTCCTGGGCGCCGTCATCGAGGGCGCGACCGCCCTCACCGCGGCGGCGCTGACGCTCTGACCGCGGCACCCGGGCCCCCGACGGAGGCGCGCCGCCCAGGCGGGGCCGGGGTCAGACGAGCCGCGTCATCCAGCCGTGCGTGTCGGCGAAGGTGCCGCGCTGGATGCCGGTGAGCGTGTCCCGCAGCGCCTGCGTGACTTCTCCGGCCTCACCGTCGGCCACCGTGAACCCGCCGCCGGAGTACTTGACCGAGCCGACGGGCGTGATCACCGCCGCGGTGCCGCACGCGAACACCTCGGTGATCTCGCCCGAGGCGCAACCGCGTTCCCACTCGTCGGCGCTGATCCGCCGCTGTTCCACGCCGTACCCCGCATCGGCCGCCAACTGCAGGAGGGAATCACGCGTGACCCCCGGAAGCAGCGAACCGGACAACTCGGGCGTGACCAGGCGCGCGTCCGAGCCCGAACCGAAGACGAAGAACAGGTTCATCCCGCCCATCTCCTCGACGTACTCGCGCTCGACGGCATCCAGCCACACCACTTGGTCGCAGCCCTGCTCCGCCGCGGCGGCCTGCGCCACCAGCGAAGCCGCGTAGTTGCCGCCGAACTTGGCCGCGCCGGTCCCGCCCGGCGCCGCGCGGACGTACTCATGCGAGAGCCACACGCTCACCGGCTTGATCCCACGCGGGAAGTACGCGCCGGCCGGCGAGGCGATCAGCAGGTACCTGTAGTCGTCCGACGGGCGCACGCCGAGGCCCACATCGGTGGCGAGCATGAACGGACGCAGGTACAGCGACTCCTCGCCGCCGGCGGGCGGGACCCACCGGACGTCCACCGCGAGCAGCTGCCGCAGCGACTCGATGAACAACTCCTCCGGCAACTGGGCCATCGCGAGACGCTCGGCCGACGAACGGAAACGGCGGGCATTGGCGTCAGGCCGGAACGAGTTGATGCTGCCGTCCTCGTGCCGATACGCCTTGAGCCCTTCGAAGATCGATTGACCGTAGTGCAGGACGGTGGCCGCCGGATCCAAGGTCAGCGGCGCATACGGCCCCACGACCGCGTCATGCCACCCCTTCTCCGGCGAGTAGTCGATGGTGACCATGTGGTCGGTGTAATACTTCCCGAAGCCCGGAGCGGCCAGCACGCGCTCGCGTTCCTCGTCCGAATGCGGTGCAGTGTGCGGCTTGTGCGCGAATTCGGGAAGACCGGTCATGCGCGATATCGTATCGCAACCCTCATCCCGCCCCGCCGCGCACGAAGGGCGGGGCGACCACCTCGCACTGCAGCCCCCGGCCGCGGACGTCCACAGTGACCGTGCCACCGGGGCCGGGCGCAGTGCCGGCGTCCAACAGCGCCAGCGCGATCCCCCGCCGCAGCGTCGGCGAGAAGGTCCCGGAGGTGCATACGCCGAGCACTGTCCCGTCCTCGCCGCGCACCTCCTGCCCGGCGCGCGGGATGCCACGTCCCTGTGCACGCAGCGCGCGCAGCCGGCGCGGCGCGCCCGTCTCCCTCATCCGGCGCAGCGCGTCGTGCCCCCGGAACACCGGCTTGTCCCACGCGACGGCCCAGCCGCACCGCGCTTCGAGAGGTGAAATCCGCTCCGAAAGCTCGTGCCCGTGCAGCGGATAGGCCATCTCCGTGCGCAGGGTGTCCCGCGCGCCGAGCCCGGCGGGCAGGCCCCCCTCCGACTCCACCGCCCGGAGCACGGCGTCGAATACCTCCTCCGCCCGCTCCCACGGGACGAAGACCTCGTAGCCTCGCTCACCCGTGTATCCGGTGCGGCCCACCCGCACCGGTACGGCGGTCTCCCCCACCGCTGCGGCCGCATCCGTGAAGCGCATGAACCTCATATCCGTCGGCAGGCCCGTCGCCGCGAGTACGGCCGCCGAGCGCGGTCCCTGCACGGCGAACACCGCCGACGCACGGTGCCGGTCCTCCACCTCCACGCCCGTGGGGGCATCGGAGCGCAGGATCGCGGCGACCGCCGCCGTATTGGCCGCGTTGGGCACCAGGAACACCTCGTCCCGGCCGACCCGGTAGGCGAGCATGTCGTCCACCACCCCGCCGGCGGCCGTGCAGCACAGCGAATACTGTGCGGCCCCGTCCGGAATCGCCTCCAGATCCGCAGTGAGCACCGAGTTCACGTGTGCGAGCGCATCCGGCCCCCGCACGGTGAGCTTTCCCAGGTGCGACACGTCGAACAGTCCGACGGTCGTGCGCACCGCGTTGTGTTCTCCGACGGTCCCGGAGTAGGACACGGGCATCCGCCATCCGCCGAACCCTCCGAACGCCGCGCCCAGCGCTTCGTGGCGGGCGTGCAGCGGGCCGCGCTGCAATCCCTCGTCCATGGCCCGACAGTATCGTCACCGACGTCGCGACGCGCCGGATTCGTCCCCTGCGGCATCGCTCCGGCGTCGCCCGCGCCGTGGACGGGGCATCGATAGCATGGGGCGGACGGTCGCCCTCTTCCGCGCCGTCCCGGTAATGCGTGCAGCGGCCGTCCGCTGCGTCACGATCACCGACCGACCGGACCACCGACTAGCTCCAGGAGCCGCATGTGAGTGCCCCGCACACCGATCCCGCACCGGCCGCGCCGCGGCTGGCCGCCGTGACCGCCGTGGACCCCGCCGCCGAGGTCCTCGTCGTCGGTCTCCTGAAGGGCGAGGACGGGCCCGCGCTGGCGGACCTCGGACCGCTGTCCGGGGAGCTCGCCGCCGACGTGCTCGCGCGGCTGGTCGCCGCCGGCGCCGACGGCTCCGCCGACAAGGTCCACAGGGTTCCGGCTCCTGACGTGCTCGGGGTCGGCAGCGTGCTGGCGGTGGGCCTCGGCGAGGCCCCGGTATCGGGTGCCGCCGCGTCGGGCGACGGGCCCGCAAGCGACGGCGCCGCGGGGGAATTGCTGCGCAAGGCCGCCGGCACCGCCGCCCGCGCCCTCGACGGCGTCGAGCACGCCGTGAACGCGCTGTCACTGCGGGGCGCCGGCCCCGTCGCGGAAGGCACAGTGCTGGGGGCCTACCGCTTCACCCGGTTCAAGACCTCCGCCGGCACCGCCCCGGTCACGCGTGTCGACCTGCTCGTGCCCGAGGTCACGGGCGACGACCCCGACGACGCCGCAGCCGCCACCGATCCTGCCGCGCAGGTGGAGCACGCCGCGGCGGTCGCGCGCGCCGTCGCGTCCGCCCGCGACCTGGTCAACACACCGCCGAGCCACCTCTTCCCTGCCGAGTTCGCCGACCGGGCCCGCGCACTGGGCACGGCAGCCGGCCTCGAGGTCGAGGTCTTCGACGAGGACCGGCTGGCGCAGGAGGGATACGGCGGGATCCTCGGCGTGGGCAAGGGCTCGTCGCGGCCGCCGCGCCTGGTGCGGATGTCCCACCGTGGCGGCGACGGCACCCGCCCCGGCGTCGCGCTCGTCGGCAAGGGCGTCACCTTCGACTCCGGCGGGATCTCGATCAAGCCCGCCGCCGGCATGGAGAACATGACCTCGGACATGGGCGGTGCGGCCGCCGTGGTCGCCACCGTGGTGCTTGCCGCACAGCTGGGGCTCCCCTTGGACGTCACCGCCTACGTTCCGATGGCGGAGAACCTGCCGTCCGCCACCGCACAGCGCCCGGGCGACGTCCTCACCCAGTACGACGGCACGACGGTCGAGGTGATCAACACCGATGCGGAGGGCCGGCTGATCCTCGCCGACGCCATCGCGCGCGCCTGCGAAGACTCGCCCGGGTATCTCATCGACACCGCCACGCTCACCGGTGCGCAGATGGTGGCGCTGGGCACGCGTACGCCGGGCGTGATGGGCACCGACGAGTTCCGTGATCGGGTCGCCCGCGTCTCGCAGTCGGTGGGCGAGAACGGCTGGGCGATGCCACTGGCCGAGGAACTGCGTGCGGATCTGGACTCGAAGATCGCCGACCTGGCCAACGTGACCAATCACCGCTGGGGCGGGATGCTGTCTGCCGGCCTGTTCCTGAAGGAGTTCGTCGCCGACGGGGTGCAGTGGGCGCACATCGACGTGGCGGGCCCCGCCTACAACACCGGAAGCCCCTTCGGCTATACGGGCAAGGGAGGCACCGGCGTCCCGGTGCGCACCATGATCGCGGTGCTCGAGGACATCGCGGCCCGCGGCTGAGGTCCGGACGGCCGCGGCGGGGCCGGGCGGTCCCTCCGCGGCCGGGGTCCCCCGGTTACTCGACGGCGCCCGGCTCCGCGGGGCGGTCCGCCGAGCGCAGCAACTCGGCACGCATCGCGCGGCGTCGCCGGATGCGGGCCCGCTCGATGTGGTCCCGCATGCGCTGCGGGTAGCCCACCTTGGTCACGTCATAGACCGGTATGGCCGCCTCCCGCCCCACACGCGCGGCACCACGCGCGCCCCCCGGGGCCCGGCGCGTCCAGCTGCCCTCTTTGTCGACGAGCACGATCGTGACCGCATTGAAGGAGTTCTCCGGTTCCACGAACCCCTCGACGCCCTCGTGCGACGTGGCCCAGGCGACCAGGTACTCACGGTCCGACACCGCACGCGACCGCTGCTCCTTTGCCGCCTGCCCGCCGAACAGCGCGTCAAACACGCCCATGGCACACCCCCGTCGCAATCCCGTCGTCCATCATCACTCCCGACCGTCCCGACTGCCTTCCCCGGCGATCGCGGCTGCGTTCCCCGGCGATCGCGGCAATTCTGCCACCGAG
>CAYVJJ010000172.1:0-2457 GCA_964451655.1 uncultured Mycobacteriaceae bacterium
CCGGCGGCCCCGAGGGTTCCGGCGGCCCCGAGGGTTCCGGCGGCGGAGGGGGCTCCGGCGGCCCCGCGGATCCCGGCGGCGGCGCCCCCGTGGGCTCGGGCGGCCCGTCCGACGGCGGCTCCGTCGGCCCGCGCGGACCCGGCGCATAGATTCCAGCCTGCGGGCGGTGATCCCGCGGGCGGGAGCGGCCCGCGGCCTGATCCGCCCCACGTGCCGGGCCGGGCAGCCTAGCGTGGAGGCATGACCAACGAACTGGCCGACGCCACCTCCCCGTATCTGCGTCAGCACGCCGAGAACCCGGTGCACTGGCGGCAGTGGGGTGACGCCCCGTTCGCCGAGGCCCGCGAGCGCGACGTCCCCGTCCTGCTGTCCGTCGGGTACTCGTCGTGCCACTGGTGCCACGTGATGGCCCACGAGTCGTTCGAGGACCCGGAGACCGCGCGGGTGATGAACGAGAACTTCGTGTGCATCAAGGTGGACCGCGAGGAACGCCCCGACATCGACGCGGTCTACATGAACGCCACCGTGGCCCTCACCGGCCAGGGCGGCTGGCCCATGACGTGCTTCCTCACCCCGGACACCGCCGCGCCGTTCTACTGCGGCACCTACTATCCGCCGGCGCCGCGCGGAGGCATGCCCGGGTTCGTGCAACTGCTGAACGCCATCACCGACACCTGGTCGTCGCGGCGCGGCGAGGTGGTCACCGCCTCCGCGGCCGTCGTCGAGCACCTGCAGGCGGCGGCGCGGGTACTGCCGGACGGGACGCGTCCGCTGGACGGCGATCTGCTGGCCGAGGCGGTGAACGCCGTGGTCGCCGACGAGGACGCGGTGCACGGCGGGTTCGGCGGCGCGCCCAAGTTCCCGCCGGCCGCGCTGCTCGAGGGGCTGCTGCGCCACCACGAGCGCACCGGTTCCGAACCCGCGCTGCAGGCCGTGGTGCGCACGGCGGAGGCGATGGCGCGCGGCGGGATCCACGATCAGCTCGCCGGCGGGTTCGCGCGGTACTCGGTGGACCCGGCGTGGGTGGTGCCCCACTTCGAGAAGATGCTCTACGACAACGCCCTGCTGCTGCGCGTGTACGCCCACCTGGCGCGGCGCACCGGTTCGGCGCTGGCGGAGCGGGTCGCTGCGCAGACGGCGCGGTTCCTGCTCGACGGGTTCGGCACCGACGACGGCGGCTTCGCGTCCGCGCTGGACGCGGACACCGGCGGGGTGGAGGGCGCCACCTACGTGTGGACACCGGCGCAGCTGACCGCGGCGCTCGGCGACGACGACGGCGCGTGGGCCGCCAAGCTGCTCGGGGTCACCGAGGCCGGCACCTTCGAGGCCGGCGCCTCGGTGCTGCAGATGCGCGAGGACCCCGACGACCCCGCCCGCTGGGAGGACGTCCGGACACGGCTGCTGGCCGCCCGCGCGGACCGTCCGCAGCCGGATCGCGACGGCAAGGTCGTCACCGCGTGGAACGGGATGGCGATCCTGGCGCTCGTGGAGGCGTGGGCGTGGGGCGCGCACCGTACCGGCGGGCCTGCAGGCGCGGAGGCCGATCCCGACGCCTGGCTGGCGGCGGCCGAGCGTTGCGCCGGGCTGCTGCTGGACACCCACCGGGTCGAGGGCCGTCTGCGGCGCTCGTCGCTGGGCGGACGGCCCGGCGGGGCGGATGCGGTGCTCGAGGACTACGCCTACCTGGCCTCCGGACTGCTGGCGCTGCACGGCGCGACGGGGGAGCAGCGGTGGCTCACCGAGGCGCAGGATCTGCTGGACACCGCCGCGGACCTGTTCGGCGACCCGGAGGCGCCGGGCAGCTGGTTCGACACCGCGGCAGACGCGGAGACGCTGGTGCACCGGCCGCGCGACCCTGTCGACGGCGCCACACCGTCGGGGGCCTCCGCGATCACCGATGCGCTGCTCACCGCCTCGGCGCTGGCCGACGCCGGGTCCGCGGGCGGGTACCGCACGCAGGCCGAGGCGTCGCTGGAGCGGGCGGCGGTGCTGCTCGAGCGCGCGCCGCGCTCGGCGGGCAACTGGCTGTCCGTCGCCGAGGCCGCAGAACACGGGCCCATGCAGGTGGCCATCGCGCACGCGCCCGGCGACGACGGCCTGGTCGCGGTGGCACGCCGCCGGGTCCCCGGCGGCGCCGTGGTGGTGGGCGGCCCGCGCGATTCGACGCCGCTGCTGGCCGACCGCCCCCTGCTGCGCGACCAGCCGACCGCGTACGTGTGCCGGCATTTCGTGTGCGACCGGCCCTCGACCTCGGAGGCCGAGCTGCACGCGCTGCTGGACGCGGCGGCCCGGCGCCCGCCGCCGGACCGGGGCGGGGCGCAGGACCCGTCCGGGCAGCCGCCGTTCCGCCCGCCGGGCCTCGAGCCGGGGCAGACGTATCTCTGACCGTGTGCGTCTCCGGCCGTGTGCGCCGCGTCCGGCCCGGTGGGCTTCCTGTGCTCCCGTGACCGTCAGGCC
>CAYVJJ010000172.1:2557-6018 GCA_964451655.1 uncultured Mycobacteriaceae bacterium
CGGGCCCGCGCCGACCGCACCGCGGCGGCGAACCCGCGCAGCAGCTCCGCCGTGTCTCCCCAGGCCATGCACTTGTCGGTGACCGACTTGCCGTAGACCAGCGGCGCCGCATCGAGGCTCTGGTTGCCGGATTCGAGGAAGCTCTCCAGCATCACCGCGGCGACGGCATCCTCGCCGGCGGCGATGCGGTCGGTGATCTCCCGGGCGACGGCGACCTGGCGTACGTCGTCCTTGCCGCTGTTGGCGTGGCTGGCGTCGATCATCACCCGCTGCGGCAGTCCGGCGGCCCGCAGCGTGTCGACGGCGCCGGCGACGTCCTCGGGTGCGTAGTTGCTGCCGGTGCGCCCGCCGCGCAGGATCACGTGGGCCTCGGCGTTGCCGCGGGTGCGCACGATCGCGGTGCGGCCGTCGTCGGTGCTGCCGAAGAACACGTGCGGGGCGCGGGCCGCCCCGCACCCGTCGACGGCCACCTGCACGTCACCGTCGGTGGCGTTCTTGAAGCCGATCGGCATCGACAGGCCCGACGCCAGCTGCCGGTGCACCTGGCTCTCGGTGGTGCGCGCCCCGATGGCGCCCCAGGAGACGGTGTCCGCGATGTACTGCGGGCTGATGGGCTCGAGGAACTCGCAGCCCACCGGCAGGCCCTCGTCGAGTACGTCCAGCAGCAGCGCACGGGCCGTGCGCAGCCCGCGCGGCACATCGAACGTCTCGTCCAGCCCCGGATCGTTGATCAGGCCCTTCCACCCGGTGGTGGTGCGCGGCTTCTCGAAGTACACGCGCATCACCACCAGCACGTCGTCGCGGATCTCCTCGGCCACGGCGGCCAGGCGGCGGGCGTAGTCGCGGGCCGCGTCCGGGTCGTGCACCGAGCAGGGGCCCACCACCAGCAGGACCCGGTCGTCGGTGCCGTCGAGGATGCGGGCGACCTCCTCGCGGCTGCGCTCGACCAGCCGGGCGCGGTCCGCACCCAGCGGGTGCTCGGCGATGAGCTCGCGCGGGGTGGGCAGGTGGTCGAAGCCCGCGATGTTCCGGTCGGTGGTGCTGCCGGCGGGGGCGTCGAGGATGGTGGTCACGGTGTGGGCCTTTCAGTGGGACTGCGTCTGCGGTGCGGAGCGGGTCCCGTCCGTGAGTCCGGTCCGGAAACCCCTCGTGCAACACGAAAGGCAGAGACCGTGGGTCTCTGCCTTGGGCTCCGGATGTGGAAGTTGATCAGCGTGCGCGACCAACGGCCCCATCCGGAGCCGTGGTAAAGCGCCAATAGGCGCGTGCGCTGAGTGCGTTGATCACGTCAGAGAACATACCAGAACGCGTCCGGCCGTGTCGGCGGGCGTCGGCGCGTCTGGACGCGGGGGCCCGGCGGGCGGGGCGTAAGCTCACCCCAGTGCAGCGCGGGCCCGGCGCGGGTCGGGTGCGATGACGACCGGGCGGAGAGACGGCGGTCGGCCGGGGAGACGCCGGCCGGGCGCAGCGACGACAAGGCGGTGACAGTGCGCAACCCGCTCTACCGGCTCTATGAGGAGCATCTGCGGCGTGGGCTGGACGGGCGGCCACGCCCGCGGCACGTGGGGGTGGTGTGCGACGGCAACCGCAGGTGGGCCCGGGAGAACGGCTTCGACGACATCAGCCACGGCCACCGCATGGGCGCGCGCAAGATCGCGGAGATGCTCGGCTGGTGCGACGCGGCCGGCATCGAGATGGCCACCATCTACCTGCTGTCCACGGAGAACCTCAACCGCGACCCGGCCGAGCTCGAGGTGCTCTTCGAGATCATCACCGACGTGGTGGACGAGCTGTCCGGCCCGGACCGCAACTGGCGGGTGTGCATCGTGGGTGCGCTGGAGCTGCTGCCGGACGAGCGCGCCAAGCGGCTGCGCGACGCCTCGGACCGCACCGTCGGCCGGACCGGCACCCAGGTGAACATCGCCGTCGGCTACGGGGGGCGCCAGGAGATCTGCTATGCGGTCAAATCGCTGATCCGGCACGAGCTCGCCGAGGGCGCCACGGGCGAGCAGCTGTCCGAATCGATCACCCCCGACGCCATCGGCGCGCACCTGTACACCTCCGGGCAGCCGGACCCGGACCTGCTCATCCGCACCTCCGGCGAGCAGCGTCTCTCCGGGTTCCTGCTGTGGCAGAGCGCCTACTCGGAGATCTGGTTCACCGAGGTGTACTGGCCGGAGTTCCGGCGCGTGGACTTTCTGCGCGCGCTGCGCGACTACTCGGCGCGCCACCGCCGCTACGGGGCCTGACGGCGCTGTAGCGGGGAGCGGTCCGGGTCAGGCGCCGGCGTCCAGCGCGGCGTAGACCGCGCGCAGGTACGCGTCGGCGTTGGGCGCGCCGATCAGCTGCCGCTCCATGCGGTTCATCACGTAGGCGACGGTGATCCCGCGGTCCAGGTCCGCGGCCACCACGGATCCGCCGAACCCGGTCCACCAGCAGACCCGCCCCTCCGGCACGGCCGGCATCCCGGCGCACGGCAGCGCCCAGCCGAGGCCGAAGCGCACCGGTGCACCCAGCACGCGGTCGACGCCGTCGGCCTGCACCTCGGTGATCCGCTCGATCGTGCCGGGGGAGAGGAAGCGCCGGCCGCCCACCGTGCCGCCGCAGGCCAGCACCGACTGCACGCGCGCCGCCGACCGCGCGTTGCCCTGGCCGTTGGCGGCCCCGAGCTCGGCGGCCATAAACCGCGGGTCCGTGGTGAGGGTGGGGCTGAACGCCGGGTTGGTGAGCGTGCGCAGCAGGATGCTGTCCGGCGGGAGCGCGGCGTAGTCGAACCCGCCGGGCGGGGGCGGCACCAGTGATGCCACCCGCTCCGGCGCGTCCAGCAGCTCCGGCGGGGCGCCGATCCAGTAGTCGGCGCCCAGCGGGCCCGCCAGCTCGGCGGCGAAGAACGCGCCCAGCGAGAGCCCGGTGATCCGGCGGACCAGCTCGCCGACGAGCGTGCCGAACGACATCGCGTGATAGCCCGAGCCGTCGCCCGGCGCCCACCACGGCTCCTGGCCGGCCAGCAGGTCCGCGGCCGCGGGGCCGTCGTAGAGGTCCTCGACCGAGACCGTGCGGTCCCACCCGCACACGCCGCTGGTGTGCCCCAGGACGTGGCGCACCAGCACGGTGGCGGCGCCGCCGGGGCCCTTGCCGGCCGCGGCGAACTGCGGCCAGTACTCCGCGACGGGCGCATCCGGGTCGAGCAGGCCGCGGTCGATGAGCAGCAGCGCGCACAGCGCCGTCATCGTCTTGGTCAGCGAGTACGTGTTGGCGACGGTCTCGCGCGTCCACCGACGGCCGGACGCCGCATCGGCGACGCCGCCCCACAGGTCGACGAGGACGTCCTCGCCGCGCATCACGCACAGCGAGGCGCCCAGTTCGGTGCCGTCGGCGAGGTTGCCCTCCAGCATGTCCCGGACGCCCTCGAACCCGGGCGCGCAGATGCCCTCGACGGCCCCTGGCTCCGTCCTCCCGAT
>CAYVJJ010000173.1:0-2275 GCA_964451655.1 uncultured Mycobacteriaceae bacterium
GCTGCGCGTAGTAGCTGTTGGCCACCACCAGGCCGGAGGTCAGCGCCATCACCAGGACCAGCTTGGGGTCCAGGCGCGGGCGGGCCGTCTTCGGGTCGGTCATGCGCCCATCGTCGGCCGGAAACGATTGAGCAGTCCAACAGATAAGACTTCTTACATTCAGAAGCAATAGCTCTGATTGCAGCTAGACTTCCGGGATGGACCCGCGCAAGCTCGAGCATTTCGTCACCGTCGCGGACACCGGGCATTTCACGCATGCGGCGGACATGATGCGCATCTCGCAATCGGGTCTGAGCGCATCGATCCGCGCGCTGGAGCGCGAACTCTCGATCCCGCTGTTCGAGCGCACCACCCGCATGGTGCTGCTCACGCCCGCCGGCCGGGCGCTGCTGCCGCACGCGCGCCGGATACTCGGTGAGGTCGACGACGCACGGTCAGCGGTCGCCGCCCTGCGCGACGCGGAGGCGGGCACGCTGGCGCTCGGGGTGGTCCAGACCCTCACCGCGGTGGACGTGCCCGCCGCGCTCGCGCAGTTGCACGCGCGCCACCCGCGCATCGAGGTGACGCTGCGCGAGGCGCCGACGCTCGAGCTGGTCGACGATGTCGAGGCCGGTGCGCTGGATCTGGCTTTCGTGGCGCTCGACGAGTCGCCGCTCGCGACCGGCCTGGAGACCCTGGCCGAGTACCCCGAGACGCTCACCCTCATCGCCGGGGAAGGCCATCCGCTCGCCCGGCGCACCGAGGTGCGGCTGCGGGAACTGGCGGATGTGCGGTTCATCGACTTCCAGGCGGGGCTGGGGCTGCAGACCTTCGTGGAGTCGCTGTTCGGCTCCGCCGGGGTGCGCCGGGAGATCACGTTCCGGTCCTCGCAGATGGAACAGGTGCTGGCCCTGGTGCGGCACGGGCTCGGCGTCGCCGTCGTGCCGGAACCGATCGCCCGGCGCAGCGGTCTGCACCGCGTGGCTCTGCGCCCGGGTCCGCCCTCGCGCCGCCTCGCGCTGCTCGGGAGGCGGTCGGTCTCCGAGACGAACCCTGCGGCGGGCGCCTTCCTCGCGTTGCTGGACCCGCCGTGACGGGGCGCCCGGGGGCGCCGTTCCCGGGCACGCCGGGTCACATCGGAGCCCGCCGGTGTTCGGAATCACCGCCGCGACAGGTTACGTACGCACGTCCGATTCACGATCTCACCTAGGAAGGGATGATCCGCGACCGGAACCGCGTTCCAGTCATGGAAGCCGCTGCCTGGGGTACCCCACAAGGGTCGCAGTCGCGGTGTTCCTCGACACCCATGTCCTCGACCGGAGGGGGTTTGCACGGATGATTCGGGCACGCGAAGCACGCAGAAAAGGATTCACCGAGATAGACCAGCAGGCCCTGGACGCAGTGGTCCGCAGGTTGTCGACGCCGGAGCACCGGGGTGACTGGCTGACCGTCGGCCAGGCCGCCCGCGCCGCAGGCGTCTCCCCCGACACCGCCGGCCGCATCACCGCCTACCTCACCTGGGACGGCGTGCTGGAGGCCGCCGGACATTCGCACCACACGCGGTACCGCCTGCGCTCCGACAACGAGTCCCGGCCGCGGCGGGTGGTGGGCGCGCAGCCCTGAGTCCGGCATGCTGTCCGGTATGCGGCTGGTCGACCTGAGCCACGTGATCGATGACGGAATGATCACCTACCCGGGCCTGCCGGGCCCGGCTGTCGAGACGCACATGAGCTTCTCCGAATCGGCCGCACACTACGCGCCGGGCACCGAGTTCGCGATCGGGCGGATCACCATGGTGGCGAACACCGGCACCTACCTCGACACGCCCGCACATCGCTTCCGGACCGGCCATGACCTCGCGGATCTGCCGCTCGACCGGTGCGCGCATCTGCCCGCCGTGGTCGTCGACGCCCCCGCCTCCGGCCCCATCGACCGACACGTGCTGACCGGGTACGACCTGGCCGGCGCGGCCGTGCTGCTGCGCACGGGATGGGACCGGCATTGGGGCGGTCCGCACTACGGCGATCCGGCCCATCCGCACCTGACGGCGGAGGCGGCCAGATTCCTCGTCGATTCCGGCGCCGTCCTCGTAGGGATCGATTCGGTCAATATCGACGACACCGCAGGCGGGGAGCGCCCCGCCCACACGAGCCTGCTTGCCGCCGCAATCCCCGTCGTCGAGCACCTGACCAACCTGAACACGCTCCCGCGTTCGGGTGCCGTATTCACAGCGGCCCCGCCCGCGGTCCGCGGGCTGGCGACGTTCCCGGTCCGCTGTGTCGCCGCGGTCCCCTGA
>CAYVJJ010000173.1:2375-6005 GCA_964451655.1 uncultured Mycobacteriaceae bacterium
GCGGGCCCACCGACGCCGGCTTGCGCGCGAGTTGCACCCCGACGTCGGCGGCGATGCGGACGCGTTCATCGACGCCATGGCGAGGCACCCGCGCATCGCATCGCCTGGTGAGGCAACCGATCGCCCCGCACAGGACACGATCCGCCGCACCGCGGCGCCGGCGCCCACCGCTCCGGCCAACGTGCAGTTCACCGGCACTCTCCGCCGGACCGCCGCCGCGTCGCTGCGCAAGGCGGTCGACGCGGGGCGCGCGCGCCTGCCCCGCGGGTGGCCCGGTGCACGCCGCTACATCCCGCTGTGAGGTGTGGGCCCGACGACACAGTCGCCTCCCACGGTGCCCGTCGACGCGGCCGCGGTGGTTGAGTGCGGTCATGGGCCATCGGTATCAGCACATCGCCTTCGGCGCCGCGGCCGTCGAGCGGCAACGGCGCACCGGCAGCGTCACCGCCTACGGCGCCGGGCTCGGTACCGCCGACGAGGGGCCGCAGGCGCTCACCTCCCGTGAGCTCGCACTGATCGGCCGGGCGTTCCAGTTCCACCTGGCCACGGTCACACCTGCGGGATGGCCGTACGTGCAGTACCGCAGCGGGCCCTGCGGCTTCCTGCAGCACCGGGGCGGCAACCGGCTGGGCTTCGCCGATTTCCGCGGCAACCAGCAGTTCGTCTCGGTGGGTAACCTGGAGCACGACGACCGCGTGGCGCTGTTCCTGGCGGACTATCCGCGCAAGCTCCGGCTCAAGCTGTTCGGCCGCGCCCGCGTGCTCGATGCGGCTGACGATCCCGCAACCCTCGACCGACTCTGCCTCGTCGACGGACGACGCATCGCATCCCGGTGCGAACGGTCCGTGCTCATCGATGTCGAAGCGTTCGACTGGAACTGCAGCCGCAGCCTGATCCCGCAGTACACCGCGGAACAGGTCGGCGAACGCATCGAGCCGTACCGGGAGGAGATCCGGGAACTGCGCGCACGCGTCGCCGAGCTTGAGGAACGACGGCAGCCCGCCGACCCCGGTTGACGCCGCCGGAGCGGCCGGCCGGTAGGCGCACCGTCAGCCCTCCGGCGATCCGTCAGCCCTCCGGCACCCGTCAGCCCTCCGGCGACGATTCCGGCTGGTGCAGAACGGCGGTCGCGATGCCGCGCACGAGAGCGGCGTCGCGGGTTCCGGGGACCCGGCCCGCATGCAGGGACCGGCGCACCACCGCGATCGGCAGCTCGAACATGACGAACGCGATCTGGTCCGGACCGGCAGCAGTCGCCCCTGAGAGCGCATGGACGCTCCGTCGCACCTGTTCGCGCGTCGCGGCTTCGGCGGCGGCGTCTCCGGAACCGGGGGGCCAGTCGTCGGGACCGAACGTCCGCCTGCCCGCCTGCAGCACCTGCGCCTCCGCGAGGTTGTCCCCGCACCATCGCACCACCCAGACGGCCGCGTCGATCGCCCCGGTGATCGTGGGTTCTCCCAGCTTCGCGCGGTAGTCGGCCTGGAATCGTGCCGACGTGCGCTGCCACATGGCCGCCAAAAGGGACGGGCGGTCCGGGAACCGGTGGTAGACCGATCCGTTCGCCGCACCGGTGGACTCCGCCACGGCGTTGAGGGTGACGGCGCGGATCCCCCGTTGCGCGAAGAGTTCGATCGCAGCGTCGACGAAATCGTCGGCGCTGTGCTTGGCGGGCCTTCCCATGATTATGGAGTATATGCTCTAATACTGGCAGCGCCTGCTCCGCTACGGGAGGAACCATGACCCCGGACAATGCCGATGTCGCGCCACCGCCCGGCGGCACCGAGCAACTCGCCATCGCCGAGCAGGTCCTCGCGGCACAGCCGTTCAACGAAGTCGTCGGCGCACGGATCACCCGCTTCACCGAGGGTGAGGCCGTGCTGGAACTCGACATCGCGGACCGGCATCGCCAACAGTTCGGGGTGGTGCACGGCGGCGTGTTCGCCTACCTGGTCGACAACGCCCTCACATTCGCGTGCGGCACGGTGCTGGGCACCCGCATCATCACCAGCGGCCTCACGGTCACCTACCTCACTTCCGCCCGCCGAGGAACACTCCGCGCCACCGCGACGGTGACGGCGCACGCAGCACGCCGCGCCGTGGCGACGGTCATCATCGAGGAAGTCGCGCCCGACGGCACAGTGCGCGCATGTGCCGCCGGGCAGGGCAGCGCGGTCACAACGGGGGCGAGTCCGTCCTGACCGTCGCGCCGGAGACTCCGGTTAAGGACGATCCGGTTCTCACCACGGCTCGCCGAGGATGATGCCGTGCCAGATCATGTATCCGAGCACGAGGAACCCCAGCGAGCCGCCGAACGGGCCGTCTGCGATCGCGTCGAAGTCCACCGATTCATCCACTGGCAATCACTCCGATCCGGTGCACGTGGTCGTGCAGTATCAGACGGCGCCGGCCAATGGCATCGGCGCCGCGGACGTCACCCGATCCCGGTACCGTGCGCCGTCACATCGGGTGGATGCACCGACCCAACGACATGCACTCGAACATCCTGATCAGCGGCTGAAGAATCGCTTCCAGCGAGTTCTGCGGCATGACCGCGATCTGTCCCTCCATGGCTGTCCACCCTTCTTTCGCCGATCCGGTGCGTGCGCGCTGCCGTGACGACGAGCGGTCCGGCCCCGCACTGCGAGCCGACCCCGTGCCGGCCCGGCGCACCGGTTTCGTGAGGAACCCAGACGGTAGGCACCGACCCGGCACCGGGCGTTCCTAATCGGGATCTATGGCGACCCCCAAGCGGCCCCGACCGCACCGCGACCCGAGTGCCGATTCCCGCGACACGCCGATGCAAAGCGGGCTCGGATAACGAGGCTGCACTCGAACGTGTGGTCGGCACTCGGATCACATGAGTCAGCCCCGCGGCTGCCCTCACAAGCCGGTGGGCAAGCCGGCTCCACGCAGCGCCAGCACGTCCGGCACGTCACGAAGCGTGTCGATCACGCACCGCGCAGGCGCTACGTAAAGTCCCGGGTAGTCGACTTCACCGCAGTCGGCCTGGATCTCCCAGGCAAGCCGCTCCGCACCAAGCGAGAACTGCGCGTCGATCCCCGCCGTGTTCCCCCTGGGGTCCTGCCGATACCACGTTCCCTCGAGATGTACGGCGACGAGGCCGTGCAGCACATGACCGTCACCCTGCGCCAGACGCTGATAACACAGGCCCGTAGGGATGCCTTCTGCTCGCAGCAGAGCCGCCAACAGGTGCGACTTGGCTTAACACAACCCGACGCGGTGCTCCAACACCTCGCCGGATGTGAGAGTGACGCGCGGATCGCAGGCATCGTAGGAGTGCGCGACCGTGTCCCGCACCCATTCGAATGCGGACGTGGCGAAGGCCACCGCACCGTCGAACTGCCGCCTCAGGGCCCACGCCAGACCACGCACCAATGGGGTTTCGAAGTCCACGAACTCGTCGCCACCGAGGAAATCATCGGGCGGAGGCGACTCGAGGACATCGCTGGAGTAGAGCATGCGGTGGTTCTTCTGCGGAGGTCACACAACCTGCAAACCAGTGGCGCCCAAGTCTGTACGGGCCGAAGCCGCGCCGCGCGATGCCGCAGGAAGCCACAGGAAGAAAAATGCCGGAGCACCGATAATCGGTGCCCCGGCATCCCATCTGTG
>CAYVJJ010000174.1:0-5973 GCA_964451655.1 uncultured Mycobacteriaceae bacterium
GCGGGCGCGGACCCCACCTATGCGCTGATCCTCAGCCAGGTGGTGCTGAGCTTCTGCATCCCGTTCGCCCTCATCCCGTTGGTCCACTACACCTCCCGGCCGTCGGTGATGGGGGCCCACCGCAACGGCGTCGTCGTCCGCGCCGCCGCCTGGGCGGCCACGGCGGTGATCGTGACGCTGAATATCGCGCTGCTGGTGCTGACCGCGCTCGGCCGATGAGCGCGTCACGGCGGTATCGCCCTCCTCTCGCGCGTCTCCCGCTATCGTGATCCGCAGCACACTGCCGCCGGGGGGCGCCGTGCAGGGCCCTCCACCGACAGAACCAGGGAGAGCGCTCGTGACACACCCCTCCGCCCCGCCGCCTCCGCGGCCGTCCGCCCCTCCGTCCACAGGCGGACACGGATTCTTCGACGGCTGGTACGGGCGCATCCTGCTGCCGGGTGTCGTCCTGCAGTCGGTCCTCATCGGCGGCGGCTACGCCACCGGGCGCGAGATCGTCGAGTTCGGAGCCAAGTTCGGCGCCCTCGGCTGGGTCGCGGGCCTGTCCATCTTCGTCGGGTTCGGCCTCATGGCCTTCCTCATGCTGGAAACGGCACGCCGCTTCCAGAAGTTCGACTACCGTTCGCTGCTGCGGGTGCTGATAGGCCCGTTCTACTGGCTCTTCGACATCGTCTACATCCTTCTTGCGGTGCTCATCATCGCGATCATGGCGTCCGCTACGGGCGACATCCTCAGCGACACGATGGGATTCAACCGCTGGGTGGGCGTGCTCACGATCATCGTGCTGGTCGGGCTGCTGAACTTCTACGGCGAGGGTGTGATCGAGCGGTTCAAGACCGTCGGCACCGCGCTCCTGTACATCGGCTACCTGATCTTCTCGGGCATCATCATCACGCAGAACTGGGACACCATCACCGCCACACTGTCGTCCGGCGACCACTCGCTCGAGCCCGACGCGTCCGTGTGGTTCATCGTGTGGACCGGCATCCTCTACGTCGGCTACAACCTCGCCATCTACCCGGCGGGGCTGTTCACCGCCCGGCGCCAGACGCGGCTGCGCGACACCGCCTGGTCGGGCCTGATCGCGGGCATCCTCATGACCGTGCCGTGGTTCCTCACGTACTTCTCGCTGATGGCCTTCTACCCGAGCGGCGAGATCCTGGACGCCAACGTGCCCTGGCTGGAGATGCTCGACGGGCAGAGCGGGTGGCTGATCATCCTGTTCGGCATCGTCGTCGGATGGACACTGGTCGAGACCGCCACAGGCATGATCTACGCGCTGGTGGTGCGCGTGGGACAACAATTCGTCGAGTCGCGGAACCGCGCGATGAACCGCCGCACCGGCGGCATCATCGCCGTCGTCACGCTCGTCGCAGCCGTGCTGCTTTCGCAGGTCGGCATCATCGATCTCGTGGCCAAGGGCTACACCGCGATGGGTTACGCGATGATCGTCGTGTTCGCGGTGCCGCTGCTGCTGCGCGGCGGCTATCTCATCCTCACCCGGCGGGGCGCCGCCTTCACGGCCACACATGCCGAGACCGTCGACGACATGATGCGGGCCGAGGCCGCACATGCGGCCGCGGCGGAAACCGACCCGGAGGACGACGCCGGCACAGGCAAAGTGACCACCGAAGCCTGACGGACCGCCGGCCGACTGCCGCCGAGGCGGGCCGTCCCACGGATACGACAGGCCCCGGCGGGGAACACCCGCCGGGGCCTGTGAAGTGGAGCTGCCGGGAATCGAACCCGGGTCCTCCGCAGTGTCACCGAGGCTTCTCCGTGCGCAGTCCGCTGTGTCTCTGCTCGGGCCTCCGGATCTCGCGGACACGTCCGGATGACGACCCCAGTCGCTGTGTGATGTCCCGTCACTCTCCGCGACCGATCATGACGGTGAGCCCTCTAGCTGATGCCAGTTCCCGGGCCGAGGGCGAACCCGGACTGACAGACTCACGCCTGCTGCTTAGGCAGCGAGGGCGAAGGAGTCAGCGCTCTGCTTGGAGTTGGCGCTTAATTGGTTGCAGCGACGCTTACGGTGGTCTCCTGCCTGCACCGGCACGCTTCCCTTGGATCTACTCACGCAGTCGAAACCGTTCAGCCCCTTTCCGTGCATCCGGACGTCCGCCCGGGCACTGCATCCGCCGCGGACGATGCATTCTACGGACGATGCATTCTACGGACCATTCAGCCCACGGAGACCGCCTCCGCGGCCGCTCCGCTTTCCCGCGGCTCATACAGTCTAACGCCACCGCGCGCCGATATCATCCCGGCCGATTCCGCCGATCCGCGCACGTCGCGCGCCGCCGTCGGATATCGTCGGCGCACACCTGGACATACGTCCGTCTGGCCGGCGTCCCTCGCCGTGGGTACACCGGTTCGCGGGGAACGCGGGAGGGCACATGGGGACCGCCTCGCACACGCGCGGCGCGGCAGGACCGGCCGCCGCCGCGCTGGCGGCGGCCCTCGCACTTCCGTCCGCCGGACCGGCGCACGCGGAGCCCGCGCCGGTCCCCGCCGTCGACGGCCTGTCCCCCATCCCCGGCCAGGGCCCGCCCACCGATCCGGTCTACCGGCTGGCCGGCGGGTGCTACAGCCTCCAGGTGGCCGGCGGCCCGCGCTCCGGAGCCTCGATGCAGCGCAGCGGGCCCGGATACACCGTCGGCTCCGGGCACCCCGAGGCCTTCCGCGCCGAGGCCGCCCATCTGGGGCGGTTCCTGTTCTCCGGGCACGACGGCACCATGCTCACCGACGCCGCGGAATCCGACCTGCCCGTCGCCGGGGTCCTGCGCGCAATCGACGGCGCGGCGCCCGGCGCGGTCACTGCACTCGGCGGCGCGACGCCCGGCGCCGACTGGCGCGTCGACTACAACGGCGGCACCTACGGCCTGACCGCCACCGTCTCGGGCCGCGATCTCACCGTGGACGACTCCACCGGCGCCGTCGTCACCGCCGCGCCGGGCACCCGGGGCGCGCGCTTTCACCTCGTCGCCGCCGACGGGTGCGCGGATTTCCCCGACGCCCAGGTCAACGCCACCGGAATGCCGCACTCCGGCACCGACGCGCACGGAAACGTCGTGGGCCGCATCGATGCGCACGCGCACATGGCCACCGACGGCTTCCTCGGCGGCGCGGCCCACTGCGGACGGCCCGTCAGCCCGCTCGGCATCACGGTGGCGCTGGCCGACTGCCCCGACCACAAGCCCGACGGCGTCCCCGCGCTACTGGAGAACATCGTCTCGCACGGCACGCCCGTCGCCACCCACGACACCACCGGCTGGCCCGCTTTCGCCGGCTACCCGCAGGCGCACTCGCTCACCCATGAGCAGACCTACCATCGCTGGGTGGAGCGGGCCTGGCGCGGCGGCCTGCGCATGATGTCGGACCTGCTCGTCACCAACGACGTGCTGTGCCGGGTCTACTGGCTGGGCGATACCCCCTGCGACCCGATGACAGTCGCCCGCATGCAGATGCGCGAGCTGCACGGGATCGAGGACTACATCGACGCCCGGTACGGCGGCCCGGGGCGCGGATGGTTCCGCGTGGTCGAGGATCCGGCACAGGCGCGGCGCGTCATCGAATCCGGGCGGCTGGCCGTCGTCCCCGGTATCGAGATGTCCGACCTGGCCGGCTGCTCACTGTCCGACGGCACCCCCGACTGCACCAGGCAGGACATCGACCGCACCCTGGACGAACTCCATGCCATGGGGGTTCGGCAGGTGATCCTGGTGCACAAGTTCGACAACGCCCTGGGCGGCACGCGCATGGACTCGGGCTTCAACGGGCTGGCGGTGAACGTCGGGAACTTCCTGGCCACCGGCGGATTCTGGCACGCCGCACCGTGCACCGGGACTGAGGCCGACAGCCCGCAGCCCGTGGACACACCGCAGGCCCCGCGGCTCGAGGCCGCGCTGCCGCCCGGCGTCACGCTCCCCGTCTATCCACCCGCGCCCGTGTGCAACACGCGCGGACTCACCGACCTGGGCCGCTACGCGGTCGACGGCCTGATGCGACGCGGCATGATCGTCGACATCGACCACATGGACGTCGCCACTGCGGACGCCACCCTCGACATCCTCGAGCGGGCCCGCTACCCGCACGTGGTCTCCAGCCACAGCTGGACCGACCCGCACACGTATCCGCGGATCCTGCGGCTGGGCGGGTTCGTGTCGCTGATGGCCAAGGGCAAAGAGACCGAACCGTTCGTCGACCGCTGGCGCGCCCTGCACAGCCGGGTCCCGGCGGGCCGCTTCTTCGGACTCGGACGGTCCTCCGACGTCAACGGCTTCGCCGCGCAGGTGGGGCCGCCGACGGAGGGTCCCGCGGTGCGGTACCCGTTCACGGCCTCCGACGGCACGGTGCTGGACCGCGAGCGCACCGGCACCCGGGAGTTCGACTTCTCCACCGACGGCGTCGCCCAGTACGGGCTGTACCCGGACTGGGTCGAATACCTGCGCCTGCGTGCCGGCGCAGACGCTCCGCAGCTGATGACGGACCTCGACCGCGGGGCCGAGGCCTACCTGCGGATGTGGGAGGGCCGGTGATCCCGCGGCGCGACCCGTCCGCCCGTGCCTCCGGGACCGCCGCACCGCTGCATCCGGAGATGCGGCCTCAGCCGCGCATGCCCTTGAGCCGGCGCCCCAGTTCGCGGGTCACTTCGCGTTCCATCGTGCGGCGGCGGATGTCCTGACGTTTGTCGTAGATCTGCTTGCCCCGCGCCAGGGCGAGCTCCACCTTGACCTTGCCGCCGGAGAAGTACATCGACAGCGGCACCAGGGTGAGGCTGCCCTCCTGCGTCTTGCCGATGAGCGTCTCGATCTGGCGGCGGTGCAGCAGCAGCTTGCGCACCCTCCGCGGCGCGTGGTTCGTCCACGTGCCGTGCGAGTACTCGGGGATGTGCAGGCCCCGCAGCCACACCTCGCCGTCATCGACCGTGGCGAACGCGTCCACCAGCGACGCCTTGCCCTCGCGCAGGCTCTTGACCTCGGTGCCCACCAGCGCCACGCCGGCCTCGAACGTGTCGAGGACGGTGTAGTTGTGCCGCGCCTTCCGGTTGGTGGCGATGACCCGCCTGCCGTCGTCGCCGGACTTGGGCTTCTTGGCGCCCTTGCCCTTCTTGGCCATGCTCGGATCCCCTACCCGTTCCCCGGGGCCTCCCCGGGCTCGTTCGTCGAAGCTATTCCCTGACGTACAGCCGCAGCGTGACCCAGCCGGTGACGGCGGCGAGCACCGCGCTGACCGCGATCAGGATGGGCGCGACCAGGCCGATGTCGGCGTCGGTGATGCGCGCGATGATGTTGGAACTGTACAGGTCCGACAGTACGTCCTTGATGAACAGGTTGTTGGCCGCGAACAGCCCGCCCACGGCCAGCACCGAGCCGACGACGGCGGCGACCACCACCTCCAGCAGGAACGGCAGCTGCGTGTACCAACGCGAGGCGCCCACCAACCGCATGATGCCGACCTCCGTGCGCCGCGAGAACGCGGCGATCTGGATCATGTTGGCGATCAGCAGCACCGCGCCGACCCCCTGCACCAACGCCACCGCGAACGCGGCATTGCGGATGCCGTCGAGCACGGAGAACAACCGTTCCACCAGGTCAGCCTGGGTGCGCACGCGCTGCACGCCGGTGCGGTCACTGAATTCCTTGTCGATCTTGCTGAACAGCCTCTGGTCGTCCACCTTCACCTTGAACGACGCCGGGAGCGCCTCCGGACGCACCAGCGAGAGCATGTCCGGGTCGGAGGCGAACTGCTGTTGGTAGATCTTGTACGCGTCCTCACGGCTCACGTACGTCACCGACGGCTGCTCGGCCGCGTCGGCCAGAGCCTCGCGCAGCTCCGTGCAGGTGGCGCCGGTGCAGTCGGGGTCGTTGGTGGAGATGTCGTCGGTGAGGAACACCTCGACCTCCACGCGGTCCAGATAGATCTGCTCGGTGGCGTGGCTCATCTTGACCACCAGCAGGCCGCTGCCGAGCA
>CAYVJJ010000175.1:0-5965 GCA_964451655.1 uncultured Mycobacteriaceae bacterium
GTACTCCACTGTGCTCATGCCGTCGTCGGCGGCAGCAGCCAGCATGAGGCGCAGCCGCACCTCGTCCGTGAGGTCACGGGCCTTGCCCACCGCGGTGCGCACCAATGCGCCCAGTGCTCCGAATTCCGCTGTGCCACCCACACACCCGCACGGAACGTCCGTCGTCTCCTCATCGTCGTACGGCATACCGCCCTCGCCCTCCGCAACACGATCCGGACCGGGCACGCCGTCCTCGGCGCCGTCCCGGCCCCCACCGGTCCAGCGGTCCCCGACCGCACTGTGCTCCGCCGCCCCGTGCGCCGCGTGGTCATCGATCACGACCCCAGTCGATTCGGCCATCGGTCTTCCCTCCCTTTGGTGTTCTCTTCTTCACCCCCGCCGTCGCGCGCACGCGAGGTGGGGACTCCCCTCTGTTCCGGCACTCAGTTCCGACTCGCGCCGAAACGTGCCACCGCCCGCTCTCACAGGCCCATGCCGCCGCCGAGGATGTCTCCCGCAAGCCCGAGGATCACCGGTGCGATGCCCAGGCAGACGAAGGCCGGCAGGAAGCACACTCCCAACGGCCCGGCGATGGCCACCCCCGCCCTCTCTGCAGACGCCACAGCACTGTCGGCTGCACTGCTGCGGAACGATTCCGCAAGCTGTCCGGCCTCCCGCGCCAGAGACGCCCCGGAGTCGGCACTGCGCCGGGCCAGTCGGGCGATCGGCTCCAACCCCGGCTCCCGGGCCAGCCCCGCCCACGCCTCCGCCGGATCCTCGCCGAGCGCCAACAGATCGGCCACGCCGCGCAGCGCCGACCCCAACCGCGGGGCCGTCCCGGCGGCACCGCGAGGGCGGCCATCGTTGCCTGCGGGATCGTCGGACGACGGGGAACACACCTCCGCCGCTGCGCGTGCCGCATGCGCGGTGGCAGTTCCCGCCCGTAGACACGCGGCGAACAGATCCAGCGCCGCCGCTACGGCCAGCGGATCGTCCGGCACAATCCGGCGGGCCTGGCGCCGCATTCCCCACCCGACCGCAGCCGCCGCGGCCGCCCCCAGAACCACGCCGCCGATGCCCCCCAGCAACACCGCCACACCCGCACCCAGGCCGGCCGCCACGAGATTCTCGCGGCGCAGGAACGCACGCACCCGGCCCCAACGATCCGTATCCGCGTGCGAACCGGATGCCTTGGCGGTCGCGCCGACAGCGCCGATGCTGATGGACTCCAGTCGATCTCGACTCCGCGGACCCGGTACTGCGATCAGCACTCCGGTCAGCAGCAGCGGTACCCAGGGAATCACCGAGCCGCCCCGGAAGCGATGCGCTCCGACCAGGCCAGTCCGGAGCAGTCGAAGATGATCCCGGCGAGCAGCAGAATCTGCCCGATCCCGCCACCGGTCAGTATCCGTAACGGAGTTGCGCCCATCAGTTCCCCGAAGGCGATACCCACCAGCGGCAGCGCCGCTAGAACCATCGCGGTGGAGCGCGCACCGGCCAGACCCGCTTCCGCACGGCGACTGAACGATTCCCGGGTCACCAGGTCTGCACGAGCCGTATCGAGCAGTCCCGCCAGTGCTATCCCTCGGCGCTCGGCCACCGACCACACCGCAGCGATACGCCGCCATTGCCACACCGCGGCCGGCCTCCCCGCCGCGGGCGACCGGACATCTCCCTTGTCCTCAGCCGACGCCGCACCCATCGCGCTGAGCCCTTCGGTGTCCGACGAGCCGACCGCCGACAGAACCCGCGGCACCGATCCACCGAGCAGCGCCTGCGCCGAGGCGCGCGACAACGCGGCAGCGACCGGCCCCGGCCGGACTTGCGAAGCGGCAACAGCACACGCACGCCCGGGGTGCGCGCCGGAACGCAGCTCCGCTACGGCGATCTCGAGTGCGGCACTTAAATCTGCGCATTCGCGGCGCATGCGAGCCGATTCCGCCCGCCGCGACCGCACGTGCAGCGCCGTGAGGGCGACGATCGCACCACCCGCCGCCGTCGCCCACCCGAAAACGGCGCCAAGTGCGACCGCCGCCACCGGTACCACGATCCGCAGGGCACGCCACCGGTGCACCGGAGCGGCCCCCGGCCTGCTCCATTCCCGTACCCGCAACCGCGACGGTGCCCCCGGAGTAATCCACAGAGCCGCCCCCACCAGCGCGGGCACAGCCTCACTGGGCCCGAACACACACGCCTCCTCCCCCACGAGGTGCCACCATGACCGTCATCGCCTACGGTCCAGCAGTTCCTGCAAACGCCCCATCCCCGGTCCTGCACCCCCTCCGGTTGTCCCCTCTCCGGCGGATGTCCAAGCCGGTACCACCTCGCAACCGGCCCGCGTGGCCCGGAGCACTGCAATCTCGGACAACTCCCGGGCGCCACCCGCTGTCCGTCGCACGTAGAGGATCACCTGGACTGCGGCGGTCAACTGGGCATGGACCGCACGGCCGCTGAGCCCGCCGTCCGCGCCCGCCGCCAGTGCTTCGATGCGTGCGGGTATCTCATGCGGCGAGTTCGCGTGCACGGTGCACGCACCGCCGTCGTGGCCGGTGTTGAGGGCCGTCATCATGTCGAGCACCTCGGGTCCACGCACCTCGCCGACGACGATCCTGTCGGGCCGCATCCGCAGGGCCTGCCGCACCAGATCGCGCAGAGTGATCGCGCCGACGCCCTCCGCGTTCGCAGGCCGCGCCACCAGGTTCACCACGTGCGGGTGGCGCGGCGCCAGCTCCGGCGCGTCCTCGACGCACACGATCCGTTGGTCCATATCGACCTCGCCGAGCAGAGCCGACATCATCGTGGTCTTGCCGGCGCCGGTGCCGCCGGCGACGAGAAACGACAGCCGTGCAGCGACGATGCGACGCAGTATCGACAAGGCGTCCGGAGCGATGGCACCCCCTGCCGACAGGGCGTCGAGGCCCTCAGTGGCCGGTCGCAGGATGCGCAGTGACAACGCCGTTCCGGCGCGGGCCACGGGGGACAGCACCGCGTGCATCCGAATCGTGTCGGCACGGCCGTCGGCCGCCTCCAGGTGCGCGTCCACCCACGGCTGCGCATCATCGAGTCGGCGTCCCGCCGCCAGCGCGAGCCGCTGGGCCAGCCGGCGGACCGACTCCTCGTCGGAGAAGCGCACTTCTGTGCGCTGCAGACCGCGTCCCCGGTCGGCCCACACCTCCCCAGGCGCGTTGACGAGGACATCGGTCACGTCCGGGGCGGTGAGCAGCGGCGCCAGCGGCCCGGCACCCACCAGCTCGGTCTCGAGCTCGCGCAGAGCCCTGAGCATGTCGGCATCGCCGATGACCCCACGGGCTTCGGACCGTACTGCGTCCGCTACAGCCGCAGGCCCGGGCGATTGGGCTACGCCTGCAAGCCGCTCACGCACCCGGCTCAGCAATTGTTCGTCGACGACCGCGTAGTCGCGCGTGCTGCGCGTCATGCTGCCACCGTCTCCGGCCGACGGGCATGAACCCGGTGTATCGCCCGAGCAGCCCCCGCAAGCGGCGAACGCCGGGTGAAATCCAATCCACCCCGTTCGAGCGTTTTGGCCAGCCCCGGCTCCGGACGCATGGAGGCCAGCAGTGGCAGCCCCAATGCCTCCTCGATGTCACCGCCACGTAATCCCCCCGGTGATGGACCACGCACCACCAGAGCGAGATCCGAGGTGTGCCGGGCAGCCCAGGAAGCACCCTTCACCGCCGCGGCACATGAGGGTACATCGGCTCGGACGACGACGACCGTCAAGTCCCCGGCTTCGATCGCCGCCACGGCCGCTTCGGCCCGCTGGTGGGAAACGTCGCAGATCACGGTCCGGCCACCGTCGCCGGCGGTGCGGAGGACGGATCGCACCGCCCCCGATTCCAGTCCGCTCGCGCCTGCCTCCGGCACCCGGCCGGACCGCGTCAAGTCCGCGCGGGTTGTGCCTGCAGCGAGTACCGAGACCGATCCCCGTCGCGGCAGCGCACGGTAGAGCGCCTCCGGATCGATGCTGCCATCGTGCACCCGCAGGTCCGGCCACCTGAGTCCTTCGTCACGCTCGACGCCCAGAATCAGGTCGAGTCCGGGCCCGGTCGGGTCCAGGTCCACCAGCAGTGACGCGGGATCGGCGGTGAGTGCCAGGGCCGACGCCAGCACTGAAGCCCCCGCGCCGCCGTGTCCCGAGACCACGGTGATGACGCCCCCGCCGCCGCGATTCCGTCCTCCGGAATGCCGATGGAATGCCGCCAGCAATGAGTCCGCGTCGTCCGGCAGCAGGAAGACGTCGTCTGCGCCGAGCCGCACCGCTCGCTGCCACACCCCCGCCCCGGCGCTTTCCGGCGCGCACACCAGCAGGACCGCGCTGCGGCGGGGCAGTCGGGCAGCCACGCACGCCTCCGCTGCCCCAGGATCGAGGACGATCATGGGGCAGCGCGCCCAATCACCCTCCGACGGTGCAGGTCCGATTGTGCCGTCGCCCGGCCCCTCTTGCTGCGCCGAGGGAGATCGCTGTGCCGAGGGAGATCCGACGGGCACCCCGGCTGCCGCTGCAGCCCTCTCCACCTCGATACGCAGTTGCGGGTCGTCCACCCAGATTCCCGCACTGCTCCGTACATCGTCCGCCGCTGCCATCGTGCCCCTCCGCCTCAACCTGGCCACCTTCGACATCACCGTGCCCGAACCTTGCGGGCCGGCATTCCGGAGGCACGGACTCCGAACAGGGACGATGCAGAAACCTGTGGAATCTTCATTCCTGTGGAGATCCGCCGCATCCACAGCGTCGCAACCGTGGGCTTCCGCACCACGCAGGCGGCGTCTACGGCCTTATCCTGTAGATGTGTCCGTCAACCCCACTCCCGCCAACTCGTCGGAACGTCGGCGGATCGCGGCGTTCTTCGACCTGGACAAAACCTTGATCGCCAAGTCCAGCACGCTGGCGTTCAGCCGCCCGTTCTTCGACGAAGGGCTCCTGAACCGCCGGGCAGTCCTGAAGAGCAGCTATGCCCAGTTCCTGTTCCTGCTCTCCGGGGCCGACGCGGACCAGATGGAACGCATGCGCCGCCACATCACCGAGATGTGCGCTGGATGGGAGGTCGAGCAGATCAAAGCCATCGTCCGGGAAACCCTCGATGACATCGTCACGCCGCTCGTTTTCGCGGAGGCGTCCGAACTCATCGCCGACCATGCAGCACTAGGCCACGACATCGTCATCGTCTCCGCGTCCGGAGAGGAAGTCGTCAGTCCCATCGCCGACGCACTCGGCGCCGACCACAGCGTCGCGACACGCATGCGGGTGCACGAGGGGAAGTACACCGGCGACGTGGACTTCTACTGCTTCGGCCCCGGGAAGGCCGAGGCGATGCACAGTCTCGCTGAACAGCACGGATACGACCTTGCACGGTCACATGCCTATTCGGACTCGAGCACCGATCTGCCCATGCTCGAGTGCGTGGGCAAACCGACGACGGTGAACCCCGATCGCAAACTTCGCCGCATAGCCGCCGATCGCGGATGGCCGGTGCTCACCTTCACTGATGCGGTGGCGTTGCAGAAGCGTCGACCACGGTATGCCGCGCGCCCCGTCGTGACCGGGACCGCTGCGGGGATAGGGGCCATGACGGCGGGGGCCATCGCGCTGCGGCTCCTGCGCGGTAGGCGCTGACAGCGTTTTGCATCGCGATCGATCAGTCGGCTCAACACACGATTATAAGAGTCATTATCCCTGATGAGCGCATGTTTTTTCGGGTTTTGAATCTTTGCCTGAACCCCTTGCGGAGGGGGTGCGTACGAGGTAGAAAGAAGGCACGGAAGCACAGCAGGCCAAGGCCGAATCAGAAGAGAAGGTTCGTTCTCCCGGCTGTAGTTTCCCAACATGGACCACCAGACTCACCACGCAGAGCACGCCGCAGGAGGCAAAAGTGTTGTGGGCCTGCGTTATTGTTCCGGTCCTGCAGGGACGATGACCCCTTTGGGTGGGGGTCCCCGAGCAGCCGGAGCCAATGCGCCGAGGCCA
>CAYVJJ010000176.1:0-5930 GCA_964451655.1 uncultured Mycobacteriaceae bacterium
ACGCCACGAACACGATCGTCGTGCAGAACGACACCGACTCGACGATGTTCCTCGATGCCGCCGACAACTACTACGGCAGCTGGGTCGACGGGCCGGCCGTCCAGGTCGCGCCGCACTCCTCGGAGCGGATCTCCGCGACCGGCAACGGCGCCGACAGCCTGAGCACCCGGCTCGACTACCACCTGTCCGGTGTCAGCATGGCCCCGCGCGGCGATGCGACGCTGTTCGTCACCAACTCCGCATCGGGCGTGACCACCAACGGCTCCTACAGCACCGGGGACGTCGTGCTGATGCCGTCCGTGCAGGCCGGCAGCCCGCATTCCACGGTCGTCTTCGACATCCGCTGACGACTCCGCCGCGGCCCGCCCTGTCCACCGGGGCGGGCCGCGGCACGTGGCGTGCGGCGCTCACCCCGGCCGCTGCCGATCCGGCTGCTCTGCGCGCGGGACCCGCACCACGGTGGTGGTGCCTCCCCCCGGCGACGTCTCCATCCGCCAGGTTCCCCCGACGGACTCGATCCGCAGTACATGCGACGCCAGCCCGATGTGCCCTTCGGCGACGCGGCCGGCCAGTATCCCCCGGTCGAACCCCGTACCGTCGTCGGCCACCGTCAACTCCGTGCAGCGCCCCGCCCGCCCCAAGGACACGCTGACTTTCCCGGCCCGCGCGTGCTTGACCACGTTGGCCAGCAGTTCTCGGGCCGTCGAGTACAGCAGCGCCTGCTCGTCGGAGCGGCCGACACCGTCGATGCGCACGTACGCCTCGAATCCGCCCCGCCGCGCGCTCTGATCCACCAGTTCCCGCAGCGCCGCCGCCAGACCCAGGTGCTCGAGCACCTGCGGGTTGAGCGACGTGACGGTGCTCCGCAGCTGGGCGGCCGTCTCCCGCAGGATCGTCTCGGCCGCGTCGAGAGCCGTGTCCGCCCGCCGCTCCGCGGCCTCCTCGATGTCCATCCGCGCGGCCAACACGTTCTGCAGCGGGCCGTCGTGCAGGTGTTCCGCCAGCCGCCGGCGCTCACGTTCCTCCACGCGCAGCGCCTCCGCGACCAGCTGCCGGCGGACGGTCAACAACTCCATCACCGCTGCCGAGCGACGCGCCAGCACCGCCGACAACGCCGTCATCGCAGCCGCCAGCCACGCCAGGAACCCGGTGTACAGGTACGCCGCGTCCGGCAGGTCCACCGCGTCGTCGCGCACCGCGTACAGCAGCCACACCCCGAGGAATCCCGCGACCGTGAGCACTCCCAGCGCTGCGGTGACCCGCGGGCCGTGCAGGAACGCGGCGGCCACCGGCATCACGAAGAACACCGGCACCAGCACCGAGGTGGCGCCCCCGGACGCCGCGCACAGCGACACGAGCCCCGCGATGTCGACGAGCGTGGAGGCCCCGATCGCCCATCGCGGCACCCGGGCCCGCCACACCAGCTGCAACCACCACAGCGCCACGAGCACCCAGAACGCCAGCAGCGCCCAGTACAGGCCCGGCAGCCAGTGGTCGACGGGCACGGCGGTGCCCACCATCGCCATGATCAGCAGCAGCGGAACCCGCAGCACCGCTGTCACCCGCAGCGCCTCCGCGGAGTGGTCGCGGACCGCGTCGTCGCGCACGCTCACCTGATCACCCGCCCGGCATCACCGCAGGACGCCCCTGCGCATCGCCTCGGCCACCGCGGCGGCCCTGTCGGTGACGCCGAGTTTCTCGTAGAGCCGCTGCACGTGCGTCTTCACCGTGGACGGCGCCAGGAACAGCTCCTCCGCGATGGCCGGCACCGATCGGCCCCGGGCGATGCCGTCGAGCACCTCCGCCTCGCGGTCACTGAGCGCGGGACCCTCCTTGCGGCGCCGCACCTCCGAGACCAGCCCGGCCGCCAGCTCCGGCGGAAGCACGTCGCGGCCCTTCGCGCAGTCGCGGACGGCGAGGACGATCTGTGCGCGCGACGACTCCTTGGGCAGGAAGCCCGCGGCCCCGTCCTCGAGTGCGCTGTAGACGATGGCGGATTCGTCGTGCCCGGACAGGATCAGCACCCGGGTGGGCAGCCGCTCGGAGGCGACGGCGGCGGCCACCCCTGCGCCGTCGATCCGCGGCATCCGGTAGTCCAGCAGCGCCACCTGCGGCCGGTGCTCGCGGATCGCCTCCAGCGCTGCCGCCCCGTCGTCCGCCTCGGCCACCACCGTGATGCCGTCGGCAGCGCTCAGCGCCCGCACCACCCCCTCGCGGAACATCGGGTGGTCGTCGCCCACGACAACGTGCACGTCCACAACTCAAAGTCTTGCACTTCCCGCGCGGGTGCACCGCGTTTCGGCTGCCACCGCCACCGCCGGACACGGCCGGCGCACCGTGGCGCGACGCTCGTCCCCCGATCGGGGGACGGGCGCGTTCCCCCTGCACACCCGCCGTCCGCGGGACATACATCCGTCCGCTCCCGCCGGATAGTGGATGCATCGCCGGAACACACCGGCACCCCCGGAACCACCGCGGGAGACGATCGATCACACAGGAGAAGACACCATGCGCATCCGTTTCGCCACCCCCGTCGCCGCCTCCGTCCTCGCCGCCGCCGCACTCGCCACCGGCGCAGGCGTATCGGTGACCGCGCTCGCCACCACGGCTTCGGCGGCCCCCGCCACCGGGTCGCTCGGTTCGCTCGCCGGCCCGATCACCCCCGCCGACGACGCCTCGATCACCGTCCACGTGCACAACGACACCGACGACACGATGTACTACCAGGGCGGCGACGTGCAGGACGGCACGTTCAGCGATGCCCCGTGGCAACTGATCCGGCCGCACTCCACCGAGGACGTCATCGTGCTCAGCAGCGGCAATCACGGCGCGGCGGTGACCCTGGACTATGACCTGTCCAACGGCGTTTCACACCTGCCGGTCACCCTGCACGCCAACGACTACCAGGGCAATGTGAACACCGTCGGCACCCGGGCGCACGTCGGTGTGGACACCTTCAACACCGTCGACGCGGGCTACCCCAACGCCGAGTTCAGCTTCCACGTCAGCGAGTGACGCCGACCCGTTCCGCGGACACCGGCGCAGAGTCGGGTGAGCCGCGCGGGCCGAAGTCGGCAGTACCGGGAAAACCGGAGCCCCTCCGCTTGTGAAGCGGAGGGGCTCCGATCCGTCCTCGGCGTGCGTGCACGGCATGCACCGAGGAGCCGCGTCTGTGCACCGCATCGATTGCGCGATCGCCGACGGGAGCAGCCCGGGCACTACCTCCCCGAGCGCGGCCGCCACACGACCACCGCGTTGCCGGGCTCGAACGGCATCAGCTCCCGGCCGGCGGTGGGGGTGCGTGAGCGCAGGCGCACCACCTCGGCGGTGAGCTCTTCGAGGCGGGCGTTCAGTTCCGCGACCTCACCGGTGAGCTCGATGATCCGTTTGATGCCCGCCAGATTGACGCCCTCGTCCTGCGAGAGCCGCTGCACCTCGCGGAGCAGCTCCACATCGTGATCCGAGTACCGGCGCCCGCCTCCGGTGGTGCGGGCGGGCGTGACCAGGCCCAGGCGGTCGTAGGTGCGCAGGGTCTGGGCATGCATGCCCGCCATCTCGGCCGCCACCGAGATATTGAACAGAGCCGATTCGACCCTGCTGCGCCGGTGTCCGCCACGCCTTTCCGCCATCGCCATCACGCTCCAGCCCAGTCCGCACGCGGGTCGAAGCCGCTCTCCTTCTCAGCCTTGATGTAGGTCTCGAGAGCGTCTTTGGCCGCGCTGTCGAGTTGATTCGGCACCGCGACGCGCACCGTCACGAGCAGGTCGCCCGCCCCGCCGGAGCGCTTGGGGACACCGCGGCCGCGCACGCGCAGTGTACGGCCGTCCTTGGTGCCCGCGGGCACCTTCACACCCACCTTTCCGTCGAGTGTGGGCACGAACAACGTCGTTCCCAGGGCCAGCTCGCCGAAGGTCACCGGCGCCGTGATCGTGAGGTTGTCCCCCTCCCGGCCGAACACCCTGTCCTGGCGTACATGCACCGTCACGTAGAGATCGCCGGAGGGAGCACCCCGCATCCCCGCCTGCCCCTGGCCGGCCAGTCGGACCCGCTGTCCGTCCTTGACCCCTGTGGGGACACGGACGCTGATCGTCCGTTCGCGGGTGGTGACCCCTGTTCCGTTGCAGTCGACGCAGGGGCTGTCCACGATGGACCCGGTCCCGCGGCAGTCCATGCAGGGCTCACTGAACCCGAAGTGGCCCTGGTTCCGGCTGACGACCCCGGAGCCGTTGCAACGCGCGCACACCTTGGGGCTGGTGCCCGGGCGCGCACCGCTGCCGTGGCACGTGGTGCACGGGCTGGGGCTGGTGAGCCGTATCGGCAGCACCGCTCCCAGTGCGGCTTCGCGGAAGTCGATGGTCATCTCGGTTTCGATGTCGCTGCCACGGCTGGGCCTCGACGGCCGGGTGCCGCGGTTGAACAGTCCGCCGAAGATGTCCCCGGCGCCCCCGCCGCCTGCGGCCTGGCCGAAGATATCGCCGAGGTCGAAGTCCGCAGTGGAGAAGCTTCCGCCGGAACCGAATCCGCCACCGCGCCCACCGGTGCGGAATCCGCCTGGGCTGAATCCGCCCGACGAGCTGAAGATGCGGCGGGCCTCGTCGTACTCCTTGCGCTTGTCGGCGTCGCCGAGAACCGTGTAAGCCTCGCTGACCCGCTTGAAGCGGTCCTCCGCCGCTTCGTCTCCCGGGTTGGCGTCGGGATGCAGTTCACGGGCCAGCTTCCGGTATGCCTTCTTGATCTCGTCGGCCGATGCGGTGGACGCGACGCCCAGATCGGCATAGAAATCGCGATCCACCCACTCACGTTGCGTCACCGGGCGTCACCTCCTTTCCTCTTGTATCGATGTGACCACGGGTCACCGTTCAGTGTGGTCACCGCGCGTGCGTATCGCTGAGCTTTCCGCTCACTGCCTCGGCTGCCCGTCGGCTGCGGCATCCGCCGTGCCGTCGGTGGAAGCCCCGTCGGCGGAAGCCCCGTCGGCGGCCGTGCCGTCGGCGGGCTCCTCCCCGTCGGTGACGGTGCCGCCGGCACCGGAGGGAGCGTCACCGACGATGACCATGGCCGTGCGGATGACCCTGTCGCCCACGCGGTATCCGCGCCGCAGCACAGTGTCGATGACCGGGTGGTCGTCGCCGCCTGTGTGCTGGACGGCCTCGTGCATGTCCGGGTCGAACTCCTCACCGGCCTCGCCGAAGCCTTCGAGCCCGAGCCCCTTGAGGGTGCTGACCAGCTTCTCCCCCAGCGCCTTGAGCGGCCCCGATTCGAGATCGCCGTGGTCGCGGGCCCGGTCCAGGTCGTCCAGCAGGTCCAGCAGCTCGGCGATCACCGACGCCTTGGCCTGGGCGATAGCGGACTGCCGCTCACGCTGCTCACGCTTGCGGTAGTTGGCGTACTCCGCGTGCAGACGCTGCAGGTCGTTGGTCAGTTCGGCCACCTGCGTGTCCGTCCGCCCCTCCTGCTGCTCCGCCGCCTCGGCGGCAGTCTCGAGATCCTCCACGGGGGCGGCGCCGTCCCCGGCCCCGGCCTGCGCGGCCGAATCCGGGGTGCGGGCCTGACCCGTCTCAGGGTCGACCTTGCGGTTGTCGGTCACGACGACGGGCTCGTCCTGCTCCCCGGTCGTGGCCCGCTCGCGGTCGCCCTGCGGCGTCGGAGTCACTTCTTCTCCTGATCGTTGCCGGCATCGTCGACGACCTCGGCGTCGACGACGTCTTCCTGCCCGCCGGAGTCGGATTCACCGTCGGCGGCGGCACCGCCCTCGGCGCCCTGCGCGTCGTAGATCGCCTGGCCGAGCGCCTGCGAGTCGGTGTTGAGCTGTTCGATCGCGGACTTCACGGCGGCGATGTCCGTGCCGGCGAGCGCGTCGCGGGCGCCCTGGATGGACCCCTCGACCTTCTCCTTGACGTCGGCCGGGACCTTGTCCTCGTTGTCCTTGA
>CAYVJJ010000177.1:0-5878 GCA_964451655.1 uncultured Mycobacteriaceae bacterium
GCTGCGCGGTGACGGTCACGGTTCCGGCGGAGGCCGGGATCCAGAGCGCCTGCGTCGCGCGGATCGTGTGTTCCACGGCATCACAGTGTGCCGCAACGGACCCGCGCGTGCAGAGCAGGATCTCCGGCCCGGCCCCGGAGAACTCCGCAGACGCGCCGCCGGCGAGATCGACACTGCTGAGCAGGAACTCGGGGGTGTCGGACGGATACACCCGCTCGCGGCCGCCGTCGACGACTCCGTCGGTGGGGCGTGCCGGCACCGAATGGAAGTCCAGCACGCGCAACAGTTCGGGGACGTCCACGTGCTTGGGGGTGAGCCCGCCGCGCAGGACGTTGTCCGAGTTGGCCATGATCTCCACGCCCACGCCGTGCAGGTATGCGTGCAGATTCCCGGCCGGCAGGTACAGCGCCTCCCCGGGCTCCAGCGTCACACGGTTGAGAAGCATCGAGGAGAGCACGCCCACGTCGCCGGGATACGCCTCCCCGATCTGCAATGTGGAGCGCGCCTCGGCGGCGAACGCGCCGTTGCCGCCGGCCGCCGCGAGATAGCGGACGCAGCCCTCGAGCACCTTCGGCAGCAGCTCGTAGACCACCGCCTGCGGCATGGTGATCCACGTGGTGAACAGCGCCCGGAGCCCGGATTCGTCGGGCTGGCCGCGCAGCAGTTCCAGGTGGGGGTCCAGTTCGGGCACGCCGATCGCGGTGAGCAGCTCGACGGTGCGGGCCGGGTCGCGGAACCCGGCGAGCGCGTCGAACCGTTCGAGCGCCACCACCACTTCGGGCTTGTGGTTGCGATCACGGTAGTTGCGGATGGGCGAGTCCAGGGCGATCCCCGCGCGCTCCTCCCGCGCGAATCCCTCCTGCGCCTGCTCCTGGCTGGGGTGCGCCTGCAACGACAGCGGCTCTTCAGCGGCCAGCAGCTTGAGCAGGAACGGCAACCGCGGACCGTAACGCTCAAGCACCTCCGGCCCCAGCTGGCCCTCCGGATCGGCCTCGATCAGCTCGAGCAGCGAACGCCGCGCGCCGCTGTCCGCCGGGGCCCGCCCCGGCTCAGACCGCAGCACGTGCGCCGAGTCGGCGGGGTGGGCGCCGAACCAGAGTTCCGCCTCGGGATGCGCGGTCGGGCCGTCGTCACCCCGCAGCCGTGCCAGCGCGGTGCGCGATCCCCAGGCGTACGACCGCACCACTGCGTCGAGTTCCAGCACTAGGCCCGTTCCCCCTGCGGCATATCCGCCCCGGTCTGCGCGGCGACCGCGATGTATCCGGCGGCCATCTGCCACCGGACTGCGAGGATGGCGCACTGCACGATCGGCGGCGGAGCCGCCGCGTCCGCCCGGCCTCCGCCGGCCGCGGAACCCGGATCGGCCTGGATCAGCTCGCCGTCCGGGAGCGGCGCCATCCGAGGACGCACCGCGTCCGACTCGCCGGCCGCCGCGAACACGAATACGCGCCGCGGCGCCGAGGCCCGCGGCCCGTCGATCTGTTCGTCGTAGAAGATCGAATCCGGCGCCGGGCCGCCCGCGGCGCGGCCGGACACGCCCGGCGCGGGCGCCCCCAGGATCTCCGTCAGCGCTGCCCCCGCGGCGGAGGCGCCGGCCGTCGCCAGCAGGTCGGTGCAAGCGCACCGCGCCAGCGCGGCGGTGACGGGTGTGTCACCCGCGAAGACCACGTCGTGCCCCTGCATCGAGGTGGCGAGCGTCTTGGCCGGGTTCCGGAACGATTCGCGGCCGGGCGCGTCCGCCAGCGCCTCGCCGTCGAGCAGGTCGGCCATCCCGGCGAGTCCCCGGGCAGGGTCCGGCTCGCCGGTCCACTGCGCGCACTTGTGCGGCCTGGCGGTGGCGATGACGGCGAGCGCCGCGGTCAGGTGGTGCAGGAAACGGTGCGCCGCCAGCACCGGTACGCGCGGCGGCAACGCCAGCGCACGTGTACCCGCGGCCGCCCCCACCGGCCCTTCCGCCGGCGTCGTGACGACGGTCTCCGCCCCGCGCCGCAGGGCCTCGCCCACGGCGCTGCTGAGAACGGGGTCGCCGGCGTCGTCCCCGAGCACCACGACGAGGTCCAACGACCCGACCCACTCCGGAAGCCCGCCCGCGTGCACCAGCGGGACGTCCAGGTCCGCCGACAGCGCCGCCACGGCCACATCGACCGCCGCCGCGGCAGGCCCCGGGCGTGCCACCAGCACCATCGCCCTGGGGCGGAAACCCGCGACGGCGGCGAGCGCCCCCTCCGACACGGCGGTGGCCACCGACCGGACCTGCGCGCCCGCGGACGCCGCCGAATGCAGGACACCGCGGTGGTCGCCGCGGTGGAGCTGCTCGGGATCGTCCATGTCCATCGCGGGCGCGGAGGCGATCACGTCGGCCGGCCCCCCGTCGCCGTGTCCTCGTCGCCGGGAAGGGTCGCCTCGTCGAGGAGCAGCACGGGAATCCCGTCCTGCACCGGGTAGATCCGGCCGCACACCGTGCACGTCAACGCGTCCGCCGCGGCGTCCGCGGGCGTGCCGGTGCGCAGCGCACCGTGGTCCGGTGCAGGGCAGGCCAGCACCTCCGCCAGCACGGGATCCAGGTCCACTGCCATGTCGCTCGTTTCCTTTCGATGTCGGCCCGATGCCGTCCGGTGCACGCTCGATGTCCGCATCGCCGTCGTGGTCACGCGTCCGCGTATCCGCCAGTCTCGCCCATCGGCGCCCCGTCCGCCCGCGAGGGCGATCAGCGGGCGCGGACCACCGCGAGGACCTCGTCCGCCAGGGCGTCGACGGCCTCCTGCGTGGGGGCCTCCGCGTTGAGACGCAGCAGCGGCTCGGTGTTGGAGGCCCTCAGGTTGAACCAGGCGCCGTCCGGCAGTTCCACCGTCACGCCGTCGAGGCGGTCCACCGACGCCGCGCGGTCCGCGAAGGCGGCCACCACCGCCTCGGTGCGCCCGGCGGCGTCGTCGACCGTCGAGTTGATCTCCCCCGACGCCGCGTAGCGCATGTAGGACGCCATCAGCTCCGACAGCGGGCGATCCTGCTCGCCCAGCGCGGCCAGCACGTGCATGGCCGCCAGCATCCCGGAATCGGCGTTCCAGAACTCGCGGAAATAGTAGTGCGCCGAGTGCTCGCCGCCGAAGACCGCTCCGGTGTCCGCCATCGTCGCCTTGATGAACGAGTGCCCCACCCGGGTGCGCACCGGCGTACCGCCCTGTTCGCGTACCAGTTCCGGCACGGCACGCGAGGTGATGAGGTTGTGGATGATCGTCGCGCCCGGAGCCTTGGCGAGCTCACGTTCGGCCACCAGCGCCGTGACCGCCGACGGCGGCACCGGGTCGCCGTTCTCGTCGACGACGAAGCAGCGGTCGGCGTCGCCGTCGAAGGCCAGCCCGATGTCCGCGCCCGTGTCCCGCACCCGCTGCTGCAGGTCCACGATGTTGGCCGGGTCGAGCGGGTTGGCCTCGTGGTTGGGGAACGTGCCGTCCAGCTCGAAGTACAGCGGATCCACCGTCAGCGGCAGTCCCGCCTCCAGCACGGCCGGGACGGTGTGCCCGCCCATTCCGTTGCCCGCGTCCACGGCCACCGTCAGCGGCCGGACGCCGCTCAGGTCCACCAGGCTGCGCAGGAACCGTGCGTAATCGTCGAGGACGTCACGCTCTGAGCTACCGCCTCGGGGACCGTCCCAGCCGGGCACCCCCGCGATGACGGCCTCGGCGATCTCCGTCAACCCGGTGTCCTGGCCCACCGGCCGGGCGCCGGACCGGCACATTTTGATCCCGTTGTAGCGGGCCGGATTGTGGCTGGCGGTGAACATGGCCCCCGGACAGGACAGGTCCCCGGAGGCGAAATACAGCTGGTCGGTGGAGGTCAATCCCAGAGCGACGACGCCCACGCCCTGGTCACGGACCCCCTCACCGAATGCGGCCGCCAGCCCGGGGGACGAATCACGCATATCGTGGCCGACGACCACGGACTGCGCGCCCTCCGCGCGCATCAGCGCCGCGAACGCCGCCCCGACCTCGCGGACGAAGTCCTCGTCGATCTGCTCTCCGACGAGACCGCGCACGTCGTACGCCTTGATCACGGCGTGCACCGCCGTCGCCGATCGCACCACTACCCAAGCCTCTCGCACTCGTGTGAGGGACCCTGCGGCCCCTCCCGCGGGCCGGTTCCACAGCCCCGGACCCGGTTCCACAGCCCCGGACAGGGGGCCGGGCGGATCCGTCGCCCCGATCCTAATGCTCCCGCACGGAGCCGCTCATGATCCGGCGCGCACATGCGCCCGCACCGTGCGCGCGTGCCGCGTCCGGACGTGGCAACGCGGCCGTCAGGACTCCGGATCCGGCAGCACCCGCAGATGACCGCGGCGTCCGGTCCTGCCGATCGGTGACGGCGGCGGTGCGGCGGGGGCATCCGCACCCCGGGGCCCCTCCGGAGGCGTCCGCCGGCGCTCGCCGCGTCCGGCCTCCCGCACGGCCTCGGCGAGCGCTGTCAGGTCGTCCTCGTCAGGCTCCCCGGGCGCGAAGCGCCCCTCGTGCCGCACTAGGTCCCAGTTGCGGGGGGCGGTGATCCGGACCGCGTGCGCCTCGCACAGGTCCCAGGAATGCGGCTCCTCGCTGGTCGCCAGCGGCCCCACCACCGCCGTCGAGTCCGAATACACGAACGTCAACGTGGCGACCGCCGGGTTGTTGCACCCCGGCCGACAGCATTTCCGCAGCATCCTCACAAGCGTGACCCTATCGCACCGCTCACGGCGGCCCCACGCACTCGGCGCGCGTTTCGCCCGCTCGCCCGCCTGCGGCGGTGCCCGACGGTCCGGCGCTCCTGCGCGACCTGGCACGGGTACGCAGGTATCCTGGTGCACATGATGAGAGGTCCTTTCGGCGACCGCGCGGCCGCCGGTCGCGGCCTGGGGCGGCGCGGCGCCGCGGTCGGACCGGGTGCTGCGCACCGCCCCGCAGGACGCAGCCGCACGGCAGGCGGCCGCCGCGGCCGGACACCGAGTTCCCGCAGCGTCGAGCGGCGCGGCCGCGGGCCGCGCGGCACCATCCTCCCGCCCGGCGTCCCGGCGCGGCTGAGCCGGTCCGGGGCGTTCGACCAGCTGGCCCTGAGCGCGTTCAGCGTCATCGACGCCGACTGGCACGACCGGCTGACCAAGCTCGACATCGCCGTGGACGACATCCCGAAGATCAGCGCCCGCAACCCGCGGACCGTGGTGTGGCCGCCGGAGGTGGTCGCCGACGGTCCTGTGCCGCTGGCCCGCCTCATCCCCGCAGGACTGACCCGCGACGGCCGGCCCACGCGTGCGCGTCTTGTGCTGTTCCGGCGGCCGCTGGAGCTGCGCGCGGGAAAACCGGAGGAGTTGATGCTGCTCATCCACGACGTGCTCGTGGAGCAGATCGCCGACTATCTGGGCGTGACCCCGGAGATCATCGACCCGACGCTGCGGGACGGCTGAACGCGACGCGACCGGACTATGCGGCGCGAACGGGACCATGCCGCGCGAACCGGACCATGCGGTGCGAACGGGACCATGCTGCGCGGCCGCGCGGTATCTCACCGACATCCGCCGAGACCCCAGCAGACGGTTCACGGCCACAACGGACGGCGCCGGCCCGGCGGAGCCGGATCCGGGGCGAGGACCAGGCCCCGGGTGAGGCTCCGCCGGGCCGGCGGAATCGATCAGTACGGCGCGGGCTCGGCGCTCAGACGATGCCCTTCTTGAGGCGGCGACGTTCGCGCTCGGAAAGCCCGCCCCAGATGCCGAAGCGCTCGTCGTGTTCCAGCGCGTACTCGAGGCACTCCGTCCGGACCTCGCAGCTCTGGCAGATGCGCTTGGCCTCGCGGGTGGATCCGCCCTTCTCCGGGAAGAAGGCCTCCGGGTCCGTCTGGGCGCACAGCGCCCGGTCCT
>CAYVJJ010000178.1:0-5813 GCA_964451655.1 uncultured Mycobacteriaceae bacterium
TGGTGTGGGGCCTGGTGTTCTGGACCCTGATGTTCCACCGCAAGAAGAAGAACTCTCCCGAGTTCCCGCGTCAGACGCAGTACAACGTGCCGCTGGAGCTGGCGTACACGGCCTTCCCTTTCCTGGCGATCGCCGTCCTGTTCTTCTTCACGGTGCAGACGCAGAATTTCGTCAACGAGAACCCGCCGAACCCGGACGTCACCGTCGACGTGACCGCGCTCCAGTGGAACTGGCAGTTCGGCTACCGCGAGGCGCCCACCGCCGGCTACGAGAACCCGCCGGACCCGTCCCCGCAGGACCCGGACCGCAAGCTGAACCGCCACTACGACATCAGCCCGGAGGTCCAGGAGCTCAAGGAGCGCGGCCAGACCAAGATGCGTGAGGACTGGTCGTACCTCTACGACGACCAGATCACCACGGTCGGTTCGACCACCGAGATCCCGGTGCTGGTCCTGCCGGTCAACCAGTCGGTGCGCTTCACCCTGGCCTCCCGTGACGTCATCCATTCGTTCTGGGTGCCGGAGTTCCTGTTCAAGCGTGACGTGATGCCGTTCCCGGAGGCCAACCAGTCCCGTAACGAGTTCACGATCACCGACATCGACCACCCCGGGGCCTTCGTCGGCCGGTGCGCGGAGATGTGCGGCACCTACCACTCGATGATGAACTTCGAGGTGCGCGCGGTACCGGAGGAGCTCTTCAGCGAATACATGCAGATCCGCGACCCGCAGCGCAACGGCGGCAAGCAGGTCTCCAACGCCGATGCCCTCGCACAGCTGCAGCAGCGGCACTCCACGGCGGCCAACCCGGACGCCGAGGACAATCTGTGCGACTACAACGGGACGGACGTCTGCACGCCGACGGCGATCACCACCCACCCGTTCGAGCAGCGGTTCAACCAGGCGGCGGCCACCGCGGCCGGCAAGTAGCAGCGCCCCTGCGGATCAAGGACGAGGACTGACATGAAGGTCGAAGCAAGAATCTTCGAACTGATCACGGTGTTCTTCATCATCATCGCGATCGTGTACGGCGTGTTCACCGCGATCGACGGCGAGCTCGAGTGGGCGGGCCTGACGGCGATGGTGCTCGGTGCGGGGCTCTCGCTGATCATCGGCACGTACTTCCGGTTCGTCGCGCGCCGCCTCGATACCCGTCCCGAGGACTATGAGGACGCGGAGATCAGCGACGGCTCCGGTGACCTGGGCTTCTTCAGCCCGCACAGCTGGTGGCCCATTCTGGTCGCATTCGCGGCCGGTGTGTTCGCCATCGGGTTCGCGCTGTGGCTGCCGTGGCTCTTCATCATCGCGATCGTCTTCATCATCCTGGCCGCAGCGGGGCTGGTGTTCGAATACCACGTGGGGCCCGAGCGCCACTGAGCGGTACGTCCCGGCCGGGCTGACGGGTTCCCGGAGCGAAGCCGGCCCGGACTCCCCGCCACGACGCGACGCCGCCGCACCTCCGGATCGAGGGGCGGCGGCGTCGTGTGTGCGTATGCGGCGCGCGGACCGGCCCGTCATACCGCGCCCGTCATATCGCGGCACGGCATGTCCCCGGGCGGTCAGCCCAGGAGGCGCTGGGGCCGGATGGCGGGGTCGAGCAGCGACAGCCCGAGGTCCGCACGCGCGCGCAGCCAGCCGGAGGCCCGGTACCGGGGATCGCCCGTGTAGTCGAGCAGCCCGTCCAGGATGCCGAGGATACGGCGAGGTCCGATCCGGTCGCCCATGGCCAACGGGCCCAGAGGATAGCCCAGACCCAACTGTGCACCGCGGTCGATGTCCTCGGGGACGGCGAGACCCTTTTCCGCCGCCATCGACGCCACATTGACCATCGAGGCCGCGATCCGCTGAGCCACCGGCGCGGGTCCGTCGGCGGTGACGGTGAGGGTGCAGCCAAGCGCCGCCAAGGCACGCACCGCGCTGCGGCCCGCCCCCGGGTCCACGGTGAAGGGGGCGATCACGGCGAGACGTCCCCGCGGCGCCGATGACGTGTGGCCGGAGGCCGGAGACCTACTGCGATCACCGCCGGAGACGGCGCCGGGGGTGCCCGAGGTAAGGCCCCGAATACCGATCGGGTCGACGCCGATCGTGCGCCGCGGGTCGAGCCCGTGCTCGATCGCCGCCAGGTACGCGGGCCGCCCGAGCGGCTGGACCACGGATACCGCCGACGGGGAAGGGCCGTCCGATATCCGTACCCCGCTTTCGTCCAGCATTTCCGCCAACGGGCCGCCGCCGACCACGTGCAGGGGGACGGCGGCCGGGTCCGGGCGGACGGTGTGCTCGGCGGGGGCCTGCTGGACGCCGTCGACGTAGCGGTAGAAGCCCGCGCCGCTCTTACGGCCCAGCAGGCCGGCGGAGACCCGCACATGGGTGCTTCCGGCCGGGCGGAGCCTTTCGTCGCCGTAGAAGCCGTTCCAGATGCTTTCCAGGACCGGGTGGAACACGTCCAGGCCCGTCAGGTCCATCAACTCGAACGGCCCCATCTTGAGCTGGAGCATGTCGCGCACGATCCGGTCGATATCGGCCGGATCGGCGACGGCCTCGTCGAGCACCCGGAGAGCCTCGGTGGGCAGGCCGCGGCCCAGTAGATTGACGAGGAATCCGGGGCTGTCCTTCGCCTGCACCGGCGTGTGGCCGGTGCGTTCGACGAATGCGCGAGCGGCGTCCAGCACGCGCTGCGATGTGCGCGCCCCGGGCACCACCTCGACGAGCCGCATCAGCGGTACAGGATTGAAGAAGTGCAGGCCCACCACGCGTGAGGGGTCTGCGACGACAGAGGCGATCTCCGTGATCGACAGCGACGATGTGTTGGACGCGAGAACTGCCCCGGGCAGCGCACCGGAGAGCGTCGCGAACAGTTGCTGTTTGGCGTCGAGGCGCTCGGAGACGGCCTCGATGACCAGTTCCACCTCGTCGGACGGGGCGATGGGGTCCGTACCCGGCTGGACGCGGGAGATCGCCGCCTCGCAGTCGTGCGCGCCCATGAGCCCCTTGTCCGCGGCTCGCCGCATCATCCGGGCGACGAATGCGGTGCCGTCATCGACCGCGGATGCGGACCGGTCGGTGAGTTCCACCGTGCACCCCGCGGTGGCGGCGAGCTGGGTGATGCCGCGGCCCATCGTGCCGGCGCCGACGACGCGGATGCGGGAGAACTGGGGCATCGGCATGCGTCCACTCCTGTGGTGGGGAAGGGGCCCGGCCGGCGTCGACGGCGGCCATGGCGGTTGCTGCCGACAGACTAGCGGCTCGCCGCGCCCCGCGGCGCGGGCTGTGCCGGCGGGCGCCCGTGGCCCCCGAAGCGGCGGGCGGGAACGGGACCCGATGGGGGAGGGGAGGGGGCGTACTCCGGCCGAGGCCGCCCAGGCGCGTGCCGATACTCCGGTCGGGGCCGGAACAGAGCGGAGGGGCCCGGACCGTGGTGTGGTCCGGGCCCCTCCGGGATGCCGATGGGTCAACCCTTGCGGTCAGCCCTTGTGTCCGACGCCCTGATCCTGCTCCTGGCGCTCGCGGAGCATCTCCAGCTGGCGTTCCTCGCCCTCGTGCTCGGCGTCGTCGAGCGCGCGGGCCTCGTCGTCCGGGTCGGCGGTGAGCCAGCCGCCCCGTGCGGGCCGTCCCGCTGCGCCGAGCTTGTTGAGCTTCTTGGGCAGGGGAGCACCCTGGTATTCCAGCGGGATCGGATGTCCGTGCTCGTCGACCGGGCCCAGCGGCTGATGCACCTCGATGTATTCGCCGTGCGGCAACCGTTGGATGTGGCCGGTCTCGATGCCGTGCTCGAGCACCTCGCGGTCGCTGCGCTGCAGACCCAGGCAGAACCGATAGGTGACGAAGTACACGATCGGGGGCAGTGCCACCGCGCCGATACGCCCGATCCACGTGGTCGCGTTGAGCGACAGATCGAAGTTCAAGGCGATGACGTCGTTCATTCCCGAAAGCATCAGCACCAGGTAGAACGCCAGCGACATGGCGCCCAGGGAGGTGCGGACCGGAGCGTCGCGCGGCCGCTGCAGAAGATTGTGGTGCTGGGTGTCCTTGGTCAGCTTCGCCTCGATCCACGGGTAGGTGAACAGCAGGACGAACACCACGCCGAGCACCAGGGCCACCCAGACCACCGCGGGTACGGTGTACGGCCCGAGGTACAGCTCCCAGTCCGGGAAGATGCGGGCGAGGCCCTCCGTGAACAGCATGTACATGTCCGGCTGTGAGCCGGCCGACACGTGCGAGGGGTTGTACGGGCCCAGGTTCCAGATGGCATTGATCTGGAAGATCCCGCCCATCAGCGCCAGGATGCCGAACGTGACGGCGAAGAAACCGCCCGACTTCAGTGCGAAGACCGGGAGGATCCGGACGCCGACGACGTTGTTCTCCGTGCGGCCCGCGCCCGGCCACTGCGTGTGCTTCTGATACCACACCAGCGCCAGGTGGGCGCCGATCAGCGCGAGCAGGATGCCCGGGATGAGCAGGATGTGCAGGACGTACATGCGCGGCACGATGATGGTGCCGGGCCAGTCGCCCCCGAACACCGCCCAGTGCAGCCAGGTGCCGATCACCGGCAGGCCGAGGATGATGCCGGAGGTGATGCGCAGGCCGGTACCGGAGAGCAGATCGTCCGGCAGGCCGTAGCCGAAGAAGCCCTCGGCGATGCCCAGCAGCAGCATGACGCAGCCGATGACCCAGTTCGCCTCACGCGGCTTGCGGAATGCGCCGGTGAAGAAGATGCGGCACAGGTGCACGATGATCGATGCGACGAACATCAGCGCGGCCCAGTGGTGGATCTGGCGGGCGAAGAGACCGCCGCGGACCTCGAACGAGATATCCAGCGCGCTCTCATAGGCCTTGGACATCTCGATGCCGCGCAACGGCTGGTAGACGCCGTTGTAGGTGGTCTCCGCCATCGACGGGTCGAAGAACAGGGTGAGGTAGACGCCCGAGATCAGCAGGACGATGAAGCTGTAGAGGGCGATCTCACCGAGCAGGAACGACCAGTGCGTGGGAAAGACCTTGTTGATCTGGCGACGCATGCCGGCCGACAGCCGGTAGCGCTCGTCCATGTTGTTCGCCGCTTCGGCGAGGTGTGCGTTGCTCATGACCTACGCTCCCAGAATGCCGGGCCCAGGGGCTCGATGAAGTCACCGTTGGCGACGAGGTATCCGTCCTCGTCGACGGTGATGGGCAGCTGCGGCAGCGCACGCGCCGCCGGTCCGAAGATCGGCTTGGCCCATTCCAGTGCGTCGAACTGCGACTGGTGGCACGGGCACAGGATCCGGTTGGTCTGCTGCTCGTAGAGCGAGGTGGGGCAGCCCAGGTGCGTGCAGATCTTCGAGTAGGCGAAGTAGTCGCCGTAGTTGAAGTCCACCTGGCCCCTGCGCTTGACCACCTTGGCCGTGTCCTCGGTGCGCAGGCGGATCAGCATCACGGGGTTGCGGCCGCCGCGCATCGCGTGGAGCAGCTTCTCCTCGGAGGTGTGGTCGGGGGAATCGACCAGGTCCGATTCACGGAACGGGAAGACGGTCTCCATGCCGCCGGCCTCGAGGTCCGCGGGACGGATCTTCTCGACCACGTGCGGATTGCCGACGTCCCGGCGCAGGAAGATCTTCTCGCCCGGGTAGTGCGGGGTCCAGCCGCTGGTGTGGAGGGTCCCGTCGCCGAGGTTGGTCATCGGCTGTTTCTTCCACGGATTCTTGACCAGGCCGCCCAGCGGGAGAATGGCCATGATGCCCACTGCGACGGCGCCGAAACCGATGGTGCCCTTGAGCATCTTGCGGCGGCCGAGCCCGGTGGCCTCGTAGGAGTCCTGCAGCTGCGCGGCCATCGTCTTGCGGT
>CAYVJJ010000179.1:0-5797 GCA_964451655.1 uncultured Mycobacteriaceae bacterium
TCGGCGATCTCCGCGAGGACGCGCTCCTGGTCCGCGAGCAGGTCCACGCCGTGGAACGTGCGCCCCACGTGCCAGTCCGATGTGTGCAGGATCCTCATGGCGCCGACGGTAGAACACCGCACCGACAACCGCCGCGCCGACAGGCCGCGGCGGGGTGGCGCCGGGTTGTCGGACCTGTGGTGCACGATCGTGGCCATGGATGGGATCACGGCCGTCATGCTGATCGGGGCGCTGTTGCTGGGCGGCGCCGTCGGCTGGCTGGCCCACGCCGCACGCGTGGGTGACCGCCTCGCCCGCGCTGAGGCCACCATGGACGCACGTGAGGAGGGCCGCCGGTCCTGGGAGGCTTCCCTGGACTCGGTCAACGCGGACGCCGCACGCCGCAACGCCGGTGAGGTCGGCGAGCGGATGGGCCACGTCGTCGCTCCGCTGCGTGACGCGCTCGGCGATCTCAGTGACCAGCTCCGCCGCCTCGAACAGGACCGCGTCGGCGCTTATGCGGGTATCAGCGAGCAGGTGGCCGCCATGCACCACTCCAATCGTGAGCTCTCCACGCAGACGACCCGGCTGGTGTCGGCGCTGCGGGCGCCCCAGGTGCGGGGCCGGTGGGGGGAGATCCAGTTGGAGCGGGTCGTGGAGCTGGCCGGGATGACGCGGCACTGCGATTTCGACACCCAGGTCACCGCCGATGCCGAGGCCGACGGCGCCACGGCGCGCGTGCGCCCGGACATGGTGGTGAGGCTGGCGGGCGGTCGGCAGATCGTCGTCGACGCCAAAGTCCCGTTGTCCGCATACCTCGATGCCCTCTCGGCCACCCGCGAGCAGGAACGCCAGGACCTGATGTTCTCCCATGCCTCCCAGCTCCGGGCGCACGTCGACAAGCTCGCGGCCAAGGCCTACTGGCGGGCGTTCGACCCCACTCCTGAATTCGTCGTCCTGTTCGTTCCGGGTGACCCGTTCCTGGACGCGGCCGTGTCCACCGACAAGGGCCTGTTCGAGTACGCCCTGGCGAAGAACGTGGTGCTCGCCACCCCCACGACGCTCATCGCGCTGCTGCGGACCGTCGCCCTGGGCTGGCGCCATGAGACTCTCTCCCAGGAGGCACGCTCCATCCACACCATGGGCACGGAGCTGGTGCGCCGCCTCGAGACGATGTCCCGCCATTTCGACCGCGTCGGCGACCGCCTGGGCAAGGCCGTCGAATCGTTCAATTCCACCGCCGCATCCTTCGATTCCAGGGTGATGGTCACCGCACGAAAGCTGTCGGATCTGCAACTCTCCGACACCGAACTACCTCCGATTCGCCAGGTGGAGGCGGTTCCGCGCGTTGTCGGCACTCGTGACACGCGCATCACCGCAGACGGCGCCGACGGCATCGGAGGCGGGTGAACGGTTAACCTCGACAGGTGACGGATTCACCACGCATAGCGCCGCGGCGCCGCGGCCGGGTACCCCTGGACGAACGTTCCGTCGTGGCGACCGCCCGCGGCGTCCCCTGGTGGGGCGCGCTGGCGTGTGCAGTCGCGGCGATGCTCGTGGGTTTCATCATCGACTCCTCCCACGGCAGCCAGCTCACGTGGGTGTTCACGGTCCTGTACTTCGCGGGATGCGTGGCGGCCGTGCTCATCGTGCGCAATCGCTCACTGTTCACGGCTATGGCGCAGCCGCCACTGCTGCTGATGGTGGCGGTGCCGTTGGCGTACCGCAGTTTCGTCGACCACTCCTCTGTCGGCCTCAAGGGTGTTCTGTTCGACATGGCATTGCCGCTGGTCGACCGGTTTCCGACGATGATCGTCACCACCGTGCTCGTGTGGGTGATCGGCGCCTTCCGCGTCACGCTGTACGTGCAGGCCCGGAAGATCGCGGCGAAGGGCCCCGCCAGGACCGGTGCTCCACGGCAATCCGCAGCCAAACCCCGGCCCCGCCCCGCCGGCGCGCAAGCGACGACGTCTGCCTCCGGAGGCGCTTCCGGCGCCGCGGGGAAGCGGCGTGCCGAGCCTGGACGGCGTCGGCGCGCCGCAGGAAGTCCGCCCCGAGCCGCCGGACAACGGGCCCCGGGATCCGGAGAACCGCCGCGCCGCCCGTCCGCCGCGTTCGGCAGAGACCCTGACGTCAACGGCGCCGTGGCCGACGATCCCCGTGCCGGCGCCCATGCGGCACCGCGGACCGGTACCGCCACCGTCGGCCGCGCGTCGGCGCCGACCGGCGGCCGGAGGCACCGTTCATCGGAGATGCCCCCGGGGCCGATGAGCCCGGGCACCGAGCCTGCGCATCCCGTCCCCCACGTGCGCTACCGCGGCGACTGACGGCGCTGACCCGAGTCGCGGCCATGCCTGCAGCATTGGTCCCGGACCGGGCGACCGGCAGCATCGGCGCGGACCGCCGCCACGTGCCTGCGCCTCCATGCCGGCGCCTCCATGCCGGCACCGACACGAAGGAGGCCGCCCCACAGAGGGCGGCCTCCCACTCGTATCGGCCTGGACGGCCTCGCGGGCGCGTCGCTAGCTTGTGACGTCGGCGACCTTCAGCACGCGGCTGGGGCGCAGCTCGCGGGGCAGGGAGAACACCAGCGACTCCTGCGCCGTCTGGACGCGTTCGACGTCGTCGTAGCCGTGCTCGGCCAGCAGTTCCAGCACGCCGCGCACCAGCACCTCCGGCACCGATGCGCCGGAGGTGACGCCCACCGTGGTCACGCCGTCGAACCAGGAAGTGTCCACCTCACGCGCGTAGTCGACCAGCCGCGCGTCCTTGGCGCCCGCCTGCAGGGCCACCTCCACCAGGCGCACGGAGTTCGAGGAGTTGCCCGAACCGACGACGATCACCAGGTCGCAACGCGGCGACATCTCCTTGACCGCCACCTGACGGTTCTGGGTGGCGTAACAGATGTCGTCCGACGGCGGGTCCTGCAGCTTGGGGAACCGCTCGCGCAGCTTGCGCACCGTCTCCATGGTCTCGTCCACGCTGAGCGTGGTCTGCGAGACCCACACGACCTTGTCCTCGTCGCGCACTGTGACGGAGTCGACCGCTTCCGGCCCGCTGACCAGCTGCACGTGTTCGGGCGCCTCACCGGCCGTGCCCTCGACCTCCTCGTGGCCGTCGTGGCCGATGAGCAGGATGTCGTAGTCGCCGCGGGCGAACCGCTTGGCCTCCTGGTGCACCTTGGTCACCAGCGGGCAGGTGGCGTCGATGGTGTGCAGTTTGCGTTCCTCGGCGGATTCACGCACCGCCGGCGACACGCCGTGCGCCGAGAACACCAGGATGGCGCCCTCGGGGACCTCGTCGGTCTCCTCGACGAAGATGACGCCGCGTTCCGTGAGCGTCTCCACCACGTGCCGGTTGTGCACGATCTGCTTGCGCACGTATACGGGCGCACCGTGCTTCTCCAGCGCGCGTTCCACGGCCTCGACGGCCCGATCCACCCCGGCGCAGTAGCCGCGCGGTTCGGCAAGAAGCACGCGCTTGTCACCAGCAGCATCAACAGAAGCAGACATGCTCCCCAGGGTACGTACCGACACGACGGAACACACCTTGCGCTTTCCGGCGTGGCCGCCATGGTGCACTCTGGAGGCATGATTCGTCCTCCGTTCCTGGCACGTGTCGCCGCCGGAATAGCCCTCACCGTGGCCGAAGAGGTCCGTGAACTGCCCACCACCGCGGTGGCGCTGCCGATGACCTCGGTGAGCATGCTGCTGCAGTCCTCGATGCGCCTGCAGCAGACGATGACCAGCCTGGCCATCAAGGGTGACGAGGCCTTCGCCTTCCTCTACCCCGATTCGGAGCAGCCTTCGTGGGCCGTGTTCGACGAGGACGAGGTCGCGGACCCGGCTCCCGGCGCCCCCGCCGCGTCCGCGCCGGCGCGCAACGGGTCCTCCGCCGAGGCCGGGTCGCTCGGGCGCTTCGCCCTGTATTCGACGCCGCACGCGGCCGCCCGCGGCCGTGCGCGGGACGTGCACGCCGAATCCGTCTCGACCGAGGTCCCGGACGCGGTCGAGGCGATCGGCTACGACGACCTGACGCTGGCCCAGCTGCGTTCGCGGCTGCGCGGTCTGCCCGCCGAGGATCTTGCCGACCTGCTCGAGTACGAGCGCTCCGGCGCCGCCCGCGCCCCGTACCTGACCATGCTGGAGAACCGGCTGACCAGCGTCACCGCCAAGTGACCGGTCCCCGTCGGCAGAGCGCAGGAGGCGCGCCCGCTTCGGGTACGGCCCGGCCGGCCGGCGCGGGGGCCACGGGCAACGCCAGCAGCCCGGACCAGCCGTGGCCGGTGCGCGTCGTCGCCACCAAGATCTCCGAGTGGATCAACCGCCTGGGCTCGATCTGGGTGGAGGGCGAGATCACCCAGATCAACGCGCGTCCCGGCACCCGCATGGCGTTCGTGGTGCTGCGCGACCCGTCCGCCAACATGTCGCTGCAGGTGACGTGCTCGCCGTCGCTGCTGCGCACCGCGGAGGTGCCGCTCACCGAGGGCAGCCGGGTGATCGTCTACGGCAAACCCACCTTCTACACCGGCCGCGGCACCCTGTCGCTGCGGGTCACCGAGATCCGCGCCGTGGGCATCGGTGAACTGCTCGCCCGGATCGAGCGCCTGCGCAAGCTGCTCGCCGCGGAGGGCCTGTTCGATCCGCGCCTCAAGCGGCCACTGCCGTTCCTTCCGGGCGGGATCGGGCTGATCACCGGCCGCGCCAGCGCCGCGGAGCGCGACGTGCTCTCGGTGGCGCAGCAGCGCTGGCCGGACGTGCGCTTCACCGTCCGCAACACCGCGGTGCAGGGCACGTCCGCGGTGCCGCAGGTGATCGATGCGTTGCGTGAACTCGACGCGGATCCGGCGATCGAGGTGATCATCATCGCCCGCGGCGGCGGCAGCGTGGAGGACCTGCTGCCGTTCTCCGACGAGGCGCTGTGCCGCGCCGTGGTCTCGGCGACCACCCCCGTGGTCAGCGCCATCGGCCACGAGCCGGACAACCCCCTGATGGACCTGGTGGCCGACCTGCGCGCGGCCACCCCCACCGACGCCGCCAAGCGCGTGGTGCCCGACGTGCCGGCCGAGCGCGCTCTGCTGGACGAGCTGCGCGCCCGCAGTGCGCAGGCCCTGCGCGGCTGGGTGGACAGGGAGCTGCGGGGGCTCCAGCAGATCCGGAGCCGCCCGGTGCTGGCGGATCCGCTCGGCGCGATCGCCCGGATGGACGAGGAGGTGCTGCGGCTGCGCGACGGCATCCGCCGGGACGTGCGCCGCGCCGTACAGTCGGAGCAGCAGTCGCTGGAGCACCTGCGCGCCCGGCTGACCGCCCTGGGGCCCGCCGCGACGCTCGAGCGCGGCTACGCCGTGGTCCAGCACATCCGCGCCGACGGCAGCGCGCACGTGCTCCGCAGCGTCGAGGACGCCCCGCCCGGCGCGCAGTTGCGGGTGCGCGTGACCGACGGGGCCGTGCGCGCCGCGGTGATCAACCGCGACAGTTGACGCGGCACGCCCGCCGGCCGCAGGACGCACGCCCGCACCGGACGCGACGGCGCACGAGAACGCCACACGAGACGACCGCACAACAAGACACAGCCCACGACATGAGGGGGAACCGCCCGTGAACGCTTCCGACACCCCGGTGGATGAACTCGGCTATGAGCAGGCGCGCGACGAACTGATCGATGTGGTGCGCGTGCTCGAGCAGGGCGGCCTGGACCTGGACGCCTCGCTGGCCCTGTGGGAGCGGGGCGAGAAGCTGGCCAAACGGTGCGAGTTCCATCTCGACGGCGCCCGCACCCGCATCGAGAAGGCGCTGCAGGAAGACCAGGATCCGCAGGA
>CAYVJJ010000180.1:0-5781 GCA_964451655.1 uncultured Mycobacteriaceae bacterium
GGCTGATGCACAAACTGCAGGCGTACCAGCTCCAGGACGCCGGGCGCGACACGGTCGACGCCAATCTGGAACTGGGCCTGCCCGCCGACGCCCGCGATTACGGCCTGGGCGCCCAGATCCTGGTGGACCTGGGGGTGCGGTCGATGCGGCTGCTCACCAACAACCCGGCCAAGCGCGTCGGCCTCGGCGGCTACGGGCTGGCCATCACCGAGCGGGTGCCGATGCCGGTGCGCGCGACGGCGGAGAACCTGCGGTACCTGCGCACCAAGCGCGACCGCATGGGGCATGACCTGATCGGGCTCGACGACTTCGACCCCACGGCCTCCGGCGCGGAGCGCGTCGGCACGGCCGGCGACGGCTCAGGGGGCACGGCATGAGCGGCGAGGGGAGGCCGGACGTCGACGCGGCCGTGGACCCGGCGGTGACACTGGGCGTGGTCGCGGGCCAATGGCACCGCGAGATCAGCGACGCACTGCTCGCCGGGGCGCTGCGCGCGGCCCGGCGGGCGGGCGTGGCGGAGCCGACGGTGGTACGGGTCGCCGGGGCCGTGGAGCTGCCGGTGGTGGCGCAGCACCTGGCACGCGGCCACGATGCCGTGGTGGCGCTCGGCGTGGTGATCCGCGGCGGGACCCCGCACTTCGAGTACGTCTGCGACGCGGTGACCGCCGGGCTCACGCGGGTGGCCCTCGACGAATCGACCCCCGTCGGCAACGGCGTGCTCACCACCGAGACCGAACAGCAGGCCCTGGACCGTTCCGGACTCCCCGGGGCGGTGGAGGACAAGGGCGGCGAGGCGACGATGGCGGCGCTGGACGTGGCCACCACGCTGCGGCGGCTGCGCGGGGGCGCGGCGTGACGGCGGGCGGCCCCGGAGGCGGGGATCCTACGACTGCAGGGAACGGATCGACAGTGGACGAGGCGGGCACGGGCGCGGCGCGGCCGGTGGACAACCCCGACGAACTGGTCTGGGACGCGGTGGTGCGGCCACGACGCACCAGCATCTATGCGATCGCGGTCGCGGTGCTGCTGGTCGTGGTGTTCACGGTGCTCGGTTCGCTGCTGCGCGTGGCCGACACCGGGGTGCACTTCCGGGTGTGGGACCAGGTGTCGATCGCGCTCATCGGCGTGCTCATGGGGTGCGCCGCCCTGCTGTTCACACGCCCGCGGCTGCGGGTCGGCCCGGCCGGCGTGACCGTGCGCAACCTGTTCAGCGACAAGTTCATCCAGTGGGACCTGGTCCGGCGCATCGCGTTCCCCGAGGGCGCCTCGTGGGCGCGGATCGACCTGCCCGACGACGAATACGTGCCGGTCCTGGCCGTGCAGATCAACGACCGCGGCAGAGCCGTCGAGGCCGTCAAGCGCTTCCGCGAGCTCCAGCGCACCTACGCCGCACCCCGGGAGTGAGCCGCGTCGGCGGGCTGAGGGGCGTCGGCCCGGCGCGCTAGCCTGGAGCCGTGCCGGATCCCACGACCTACCGCCCCGCCCCGGGCACCGTCCCCACCGAGCCCGGCGTCTATAAATTCCGTGACCCGCACGGCCGCGTCATCTACGTGGGCAAGGCGAAGAACCTGCGCAACCGGCTGGGCAATTATTTCGCCGACCTGACGACTCTGCACCCCCGCACCCGCCGGATGGTCACGACCGCCGGTTCGGTCGAGTGGACGGTGGTGGGGACCGAGGTCGAGGCGCTGCAGCTCGAGTACAACTGGATCAAGCAGTTCGATCCGCGCTTCAACGTCCGTTACCGCGACGACAAGACCTACCCGATGCTGGCGGTGAGCGTGGGCGAGGAGATCCCGCGGCTGTTCGTCTACCGCGGGCCGAGGCGCAAGGGGGTGCGCTACTTCGGCCCCTACTCGCACGCCTGGGCCATCCGCGAGACCCTCGACCAGCTGCTGCGCGTCTTCCCCGCCCGCACCTGCTCTGCAGGGGTGCTCAAGCGGCACCAGCAGCTGGGGCGGCCGTGCCTGCTCGGCTACATCGGCAAATGCTCGGCCCCGTGCGTCGGCCGCGTGTCGGTCGACGAGCACCGGGCCATCGTCGACGACTTCTGCGATTTCCTCGCCGGCCGTACCGATCGGCTCATCAAGCAGGTCGAACGCAGGATGCTCGCGGCATCCGAGGAACTCGACTTCGAGCGGGCCGCACGTCTGCGCGACGATCTGGGGGCGCTGCGCAAGGCGCTCGAGAAGCAGTCGGTGGTGCTGGGCGACGGCACCGACGCCGACGTCGTCGCGTTCGCCTACGACGAACTGGAAGTGGCCGTGCAGATATTCCACGTCCGCGGCGGCCGGGTGCGCGGGCAACGGGGCTGGGTGGTCGAACGCGTGCAGAGTGCGGAACCGCCGGATCTGGTGGAGCAGTTCCTCACGCAGTTCTACGGCGGCGAGACGGAGCAGGCGCAGCGTTCGGGGCTCGGCGAGGCCGACGCCCGCAGCGTGGTGCCCCGGCAGATCCTGGTCCCGGAGACGCCGACCGACGTCGACCAGCTGTCCCGATGGCTCAGCGGGCTCCGGGGGTCGGCCGTGCACATCCGGGTCCCGCAGCGGGGCGACAAGAAGGACCTCGCCGACACCGTGCGGCGCAACGCCGAGCAGGCGCTCTCGCTGCACAAGCTCAAGCGCGCGGGCGATCTGACCACCCGCAGCGCCGCGTTGCAAGGCATCCAGGACGCGCTGGACCTGGACGAGGCGCCGCTGCGGATCGAGTGCGTCGACATCAGCCACGTCCAGGGGACGGACGTGGTGGCCTCGCTCGTGGTGTTCGAGGACGGTCTGCCCAGGAAATCCGATTACCGCCACTACGCCATCAAGACCGCCGCGGGCGAGGGGCATTCGGACGATGTGGCGAGCATCGCCGAGGTGACGCGCCGGCGCTTCAAGCGCCACCGCGCCGACCCCCGGACCGGCATCGCCGCCGCGCCGGAGGAGGCGGGCGCAGTGCGGGGGCAGGCAGGGCCGGCCGGCGCCGGCGGCGCTGCCGGGGACGTCGGTCCCCCTGACGACGAGCCCGACGCTCCTGACCGGGCCCGGGACGGCAACGGCGACGGGGGTGATCTGGCCCCGGAGGCGGCCATCGACCCGGCGACCGGCCGGCCGCGGCGGTTCGCCTACCCGCCGAACCTGTATCTGGTCGACGGCGGCGCACCGCAGGTGGCGGCGGCCGCCGAGGTCCTCGACGAGCTCGGCGTCACCGATGTGGCGCTGGCAGGCCTCGCGAAACGGCTCGAGGAGGTGTGGCTGCCCGGGGACGACGAGCCGGTGATCCTGCCGCGCGGCAGCGATGCGCTGTACCTGCTCCAGCGCGTGCGGGATGAGGCGCATCGATTCGCCATCAGCTACCACCGCAGTAAACGCACCCGCCGGATGACCGCCTCCGCCCTCGACGGGATCCCCGGTCTGGGTGAGACGCGCCGCACCGCTCTGGTGCGTCATTTCGGGTCGCTCGCACGTCTGCGACAGGCTACCGTTGACGAGATGACGCAGGTGCCGGGAATCGGTGCGGGCACGGCCCGGACCATCGCCGAGCACCTGCACGGCGACGAGCGGGCGGAGCACGGGACCGCACAGACCGAACGGACAGGTGAGACCAGCCAGTGAGTGACGCGTCATCGGCCGCGCGCGGCCCCGTGTTCGGCTCGGCGGGCTCGGTGCACGACCCGGCTACCGCGGCGGGCGCCGCCGACGGCACGCCGGCCGCTGCGGGCCGGGCGCCCAGCGCGATGGACGTCCTGCTCGTGACCGGATTGTCCGGGGCGGGACGCAGCACAGCGGCGAAGCTGCTCGAGGACCTGGGCTGGTACGTGGCGGACAACGTGCCGCCGCAATTGGTGCCCACCCTGGTCGATTACGGGCTCGGCGAGGGCACCCGGATCGAGCGTCTGGCGGTGGTCGTCGACGTGCGCAGCAAGACGTTCACCGGGGACCTGGCGGCCGTCGGCGAGGAGGTCGTGCGCCGGGGAGGCGCCCCGCGGATCCTGTTCCTCGACGCCTCCGACCACGTGCTCGTCCGGCGTTTCGAGCAGGTGCGCCGCGGACACCCGCTGCAGCGCTCCGGGACCCTCGCGCAGGCCATCGTCGACGAGCGGGCGATGCTGTCCACGCTGCGAACGTCGGCGGACGTGGTCATCGACACCTCGTCGTCGTCGGTGCAGCGGCTGCGCGGGAAGATGGAGACGTTCTTCGGCGGCGGCGAGCCCCGCACGGTGCGGGTGACGGTGCAGTCGTTCGGGTTCAAATACGGGCTGCCGTCCGACGCGGACATGGTGGCGGACGTGCGTTTTTTGACCAACCCGTACTGGGTGGAGGAGCTGCGTGCGCTGAACGGGCGCGATGCGCCGGTGAGCGAGTACGTGCTGAACGAGGCGGGCGCCTCGGACTTCCTCGAGACCTACCGCCGGCTGGTGGAGCTCACCATCGACGGATACCAGCGCGAGGGCAAGTTCTACGTCACCACCGCCGTCGGATGCACCGGCGGCAAGCACCGGAGCGTCGCGATGGCGGAGGCGCTGGGAACGCTTCTCGCGCGGAACCCGGCACTCGGCGTGGGCGTGGTCCACCGCGACCTGGGGCGCGAATGACCGGGCGCCATCGGCACGTCCCCGACGGCGCGTCGGCGCCGCCCCCCGCGGAGCAGGGCGGTCCGGACGCCGGAGCCGGGCACGGCCCGTCCGTGGTGGCCCTCGGCGGCGGGCACGGCCTGTATGCCACGCTGAGCGCCCTGCGCCGGTTCAGCGACGACGTGACCGCGGTCGTCACCGTCGCCGACGACGGGGGCTCGTCCGGGCGGATCCGCTCGGAGCTCGACATCATCCCGCCGGGCGACCTGCGCATGGCCCTGGCGGCCCTGGCCGCACCCGACGCCCGCGGCGGGCTGTGGACCGATCTGCTGCAGCACCGTTTCCGCGGCACCGGGGCGCTGGCGGGGCATTCGGTGGGGAACCTGGTGCTGGCCGGGCTGACAGAACTTCTCGGCGACCCGGTCGCCGCGCTCACGGAGCTGGCGGGCGTGCTGGGGGTGCGCGGCGCGGTCGTGCCCATGGCGCAGGTGCCCCTGGAGATCGCCGCCGACGTCACCGGACTCGAGGACGACCCGCGCGTGGTGCGCAGCATCCGCGGTCAGGTCGCCGTCGCGACCACCCCCGGCCGGGTGCGCCGGGTACGGCTTGTGCCGGGGGATCCGCCCGCGGTGCCCGCGGCGGTCCGCGCGGTGGAGGCGGCCGACCTGGTGGTGCTGGGCCCGGGCTCCTGGTTCACCAGCGTGATCCCGCACCTGCTGGTGCCGGAGCTGTACGCGGCACTGCAGTCGAGTGCGGCGCGCAAGGCGGTGGTGCTCAACCTGGCCGCCGAGCCGGGGGAGACCTCGGGCTTCTCCACCGAACGCCACCTGCAGGTCCTCGCGCAGCATGCCCCCGATTTCTCGGCGGACGCGGTGCTCGCGGACGCGGGGGCCGTGCACGCCCGGGGCGAGCGCGACAACGTCCAGCGTGCGGCAGACCGGTTCGGCGCACGGGTGCACTACCGCCGGCTCGCCGTCGAGGGCACCTTCACGCACGACCCGGAGCGCCTGGCGGAGGCGCTCTCGGAGCTCGCGGGCGTCACGCTGCCGCTGTCCGCGGCGTCCTCCGGCCGGGGCCGGGCAGGCGGCAGCACACGGGGGAGCGGCGCAGCGGGGGCCGCCGGCGGCGCCGGCTCGGGGGAGACCAACTCGGGACTCGCGCAGCGCATCACCGGCCCGGACCGGCACGCTGCAGGTACGGAAGGGGAGTGACGCGTCGTGGCG
>CAYVJJ010000181.1:0-5741 GCA_964451655.1 uncultured Mycobacteriaceae bacterium
GAACCGAGCAGGGTCCGGACGTTGGTGTCCAGGTCCGCCTTGTGCCCGTTGAACGCGGTGATGTGGCCGTCTATCTCCGAGGCCGCCTGCTCGATGCCGCCGAAGTCGTAGTGGATGCGTCCGGTCATGCTGGATCCTTCCGGAGGTGTGCGGCCGGCGAGTGCGCCGGTCTGCGTGGTCTGTGGAGTCTGTGCGCGGCGATCAGAGGGCCAGGACGCCGCCGACCTGGCTCAGCGACTGTGCGCTGTCCTGGCTGGCGCCCTCGTACCCGACGCTGTTGCCCTTGATGTTCTCGCTGATCTCCACCAACGAGAGCTGCATCTTGTTCATGCTCGCGTGGTAACGCTCCATCACCCCGGCGAACGCGGTGTGGGCGTCGCCCTGCCACGAGGCGGCCACGCCCTCGACCGTCGCGTTGAGCCGCCCCAGCGTCGACTTCATCTGGTCCGCGGCGTCCATCGCGCCCTGCGCGGACGTGCGCATCACCTCGATGTCGGTGGTCAATGCCATGTGCCTGCTCCTCCCCTGTTTCTCAGCGGTGCCGCGTGTGCGGCCCCGTCGGGACTGTGCGTCCCGCAGTCCGTCCGGCCCACGGCGTTGCGCCGCGACCGACGGTCCGTTCCCTTGTCCGGGCCGCTATCCGAGCCCGTCAAGCAGCGCGCGGTGCCGGAGCGCCACCTGTTGTGCGGCCGCCGAGAACGCCTCGACGACGCTCTCGCCCAGTTCCGTGCCGCGCATCCCGCCGGCACCGCGCCGCAGTCGCAGCCCCACGGGCGTGCCGAGCCCGTCGACGCGCGCCTCCACGACGCCGTCTGCGCTGTGCCCCGTACCCACGGACGACCGCATCGCCTCGCAGCACCGGCGGATGCGATCCAGTCGATGCCGCGCCTGATCCACTGCCGCCTCGTGACGTCCCGCGCCGAGCTCCGCAACGCACTCGGCCGTTGTCACACCTTGTCCAGCCACGACTCCGGCTCCCCCTCTCCCTGCGCGTGCCGTTCCTCCGCGGCGCGGGCACCGGCCGCGTCCGGCAGGCCGAGTCGCCCCAGCAGCCCGTCGTCGATGCCCTCCGCCGCAAGCTCACCTCTGCGCCGCGCCTGGGCCGTCACCGCCCCCGCCGTGCACAACCGCAGGATCCGCTCGGCCAGCCGATCCGTGTCCGCCCGTGCGGGCAGCCCGTCGTCGATGTGCACCCGCACAGGCAGCCCCGAGCCCGACGTGCACACCCGCACGGCGCCCGACCGCTCCGCGACGACCACCTCCCCGGCGGCACGGTCGTCGCCGACCGGGTCCGCCCGCGCAGCACCGCCCGCCCGCGCGCCGTCCTTCTCGCCGAAACCCCCGATGACCATCACCATCCCCCTTCTTCACACGCTGCCGTGCCGCATTCCTGCGGACACCCTCCGCCCTGCGTGTCCGCCGGGCGCGCTGCACGTTCCCGAATTCCGCCGTCACACGGCGGTCGGCCGGAAGAATCCGTGGAAATCCATGCCGCCGTTGGTGGTCCGCAGCGTACTCACCTGGACCGGATCGCCGGCCTCGATCATGCGGCCGTCGCCGAGCACCATCGCGACGTGGCCGTCCCACACGGCCAGATCGCCGGGGGCGAGCGCATCCGCCGGGACCGGCATGCCGACATCCTGGTTCTGCGCCAGCCGCGGCAGGTCCACTCCGGCCTGTCCGTATGCCCACTGGGTGAGCCCGCTGCAGTCGAGCCCCTCACCCGCGGTGGTGCCGCCCCAGCTGTAGGGGACTCCCCGCTGGGTGAGTGCTGCGCGGACCGCTCCCGCCGCCTCCTCGTTGGGCGCGGTGACCACGTCGCCGTTCGGCAGCCTCACATCCACACCGCCCGCGCCGGTTCCGGCCGCCTCGACGCCGCTCGCCGCAGCCCCGCCGGGGGCTCCTGCCCCTCCGGTGCCACCCGCGTCCACGCCGGCGTCCGCGTCCACCGCGGTGCACACGGGGCACGCGCACCCGGGTGGGCAGTCGCCACCGGAGGACGGTCCGCCCGCCGCTGTGCCGTCGGCTCCGGCATTCCCCGATGTCCCGGCGCCCGCCGCGAAGAACGCATCGATCTGCCCCTTGATCTCCGCCCAGGCGCCGGCTGCAGCGGAACGCACCTGGTCCTCCGCTCCGGCTGCGGCCTGCGACACGGCGACGCCGACATCGCGGAGCATTCCGGCATCCGGTATGGGCGGCAGCGGAACCTGAGGGACGAACCGGGCCATGGAGGCTGCATGCACATCCAGCTCAGCACGCATGCGGCCGACCACCGCCAGGGCCTGCGCCACGTGGTCGGCCGCGGCCGCCACCACAGCCACCTGCCCCGCCGGCGTGAGCAACGCGGGCCCCTGGCCGGCGGCGACGGACAGGAACGACTCGAGGATGCCGCCCAGTTCACCGACGCCGCGCTGCACGCACGCCGCCGCCTCCTCCAGCACTGTCGCAATGCCGTCGCCCTGCTCCGCCAGCGCCGCGCCCGCACGCCCGGCCTCCACCGCGGTGCACTCGCAGGCGTCGGCGTCCGCGCCCTGCCACGCCGACCCGACGGCGCCGGCCGCCGTCACGCCTGTGCGCATCGCCGCCGAGACCGCCTGCGCGGACGCACGAAGCCGCGAGTCCTCCCCGCAGTCCGCCAGGTCTCCGGTGCCGGCCTGATCGATCAGGTCGGTGATCGGCTGCGCCAGGGCCTCCGCCATCACAGCGGGGCCCCCGTACCCGCGATCGCGCCCGACTGGGCGAGCTGGTGCCGCTCGTATGCGGCCGCGGTGGCCGCAGCCGTGGCGCCGGCGGCCCCCAGCACCTGCGCAAGGCGCGTGGTACCGGCCGCGTGCGCCGCGTGGGCGGCGGCGAACGTCTCCAGGAATGCGCCGCCGAACACTCCGAACACCGGCGCAAGCGCGGCGACCGCCGCGGCCGTGTCCGCGCCGGACACGGCGCCGACCGTTGCGCCGGCCCGCGTGAACTCGTCCGCACACCACCTGATGTGGTCCGTGGACGCGGTCATCTCCCCCATCTGATCCCCCCAATGATTCCGTTCTGCATCCCGAGGCCGGCCGCCCCGGGCCGAACCGTTCCGCACTCCGCCTGCACGGTCGGAGTCGTGTTCCGGGCTCTGTCCCCCTGCCGGTCCCCCGTCCCCCTGCCGGTACCCCTGGGCGCTGCATCCGTCCCCCGCCGACGCGATGCCGACACTACACGGCCAGGCGGCGCCGGCGAGGCGTGCACAGCGGGTTATCCACAGGCACGCCACCGATCACCGCGCTCCGTCACGACGCGGGCTCCGACAGCGCGACCTGTACCAGCGTCCCACCGCCCGAGCGGTTGACCAGCACACCCCTTCCGGGCGGCATGCGATCCGGGCGTGCGCGGCCGATGAGCGGCCCCTCGTCGCGGCTGCCGTTCATGACGATCCCGTCGCTGGACAGGTCTTTGAGCCGCCCCAGGACCGGGTCGAAGAGGGCACGCGCCGCGCCGCCGGTCCGGCGCGCCACCACAAGATGGAAACCGATGTCCTTGCCTTGGGACAGGTATTCGACCAACGGCTGCAGCGGGTTTCCCGAGGCCGTGGCCACCAGGTCGTAATCGTCGACCACCAACACGATCTCGGGCCCCTCCCACCACGACCGTTCCCGGAGCTGCGTCTGTGTCACGTCCGCCGCGGGCAGCCGCCCGGCCAGCACGGTCCGCAAGTGCGCCACCATCTGCTCGAGGACGTCCGGGGTGGAGGCGTAGCCGGCCAGATGCGGGCCCTCCACCTCGCCGAGCATCGTGCGGCGGTAGTCCACGACGATGAGCTTGACCTGCTCGGCGGTGTGCGCCTGCACCAGACCGCGGCAGAGGGTCCGCAGCGTGCTGGTCTTGCCGGACTCGGTATCGGCGAACACCACGAAGTGCGGCTGATCGTCCAGGCGCGCATACACCGGTTCCAGCGCCGCCTCGTCCAGGCCGAACGGCACCGCCAGAGACGGCAGCCCCGCACCGGAGCGGCGGCGCGTGCACAGCTCGGCCAGCTCCTCCCGTCCGAGGCGCTCCGGCAGCATCCGGACCTCCGGGGCGCGCCGCCCTGGCCAGCGACGGCGCACGATCTCCGCCGCGTCGGCGCCGTCGGGGCCGTAGTCCCCGTCCCCCGCGCCGATGCTCGGCCGCGCCACCAGCAGGTGCAGCCCGTCCCGCGTCAGACCGCGGCCCGGGCGCCCCTCCGGAACCTGCGCAGCCCGCCTGCGATCCATCTCCGAATCGGCGGGATCGCCCAGCCGCAGTTCGACGCGCGTGCCGATCATGTCCTTGAGAGCCGGACGTATCTCCGCCCAGCGGTTGGCGGTGAGCAGCACGTGCACGCCGTAGGACAGTCCGCGCACCGCCAGCGCCTGGATCCGCGGCTCGAGCTCTTCGAAATACTCCCGGACCGCGGCGAAGCCGTCGACCACCAGGAACACGTCGCCGAAGCGGGCCAGTCGGTCTTCGTCACCCGCCCGGCCCCCGGCGTCCCCATCGCCGCCCGCCCTCCACATGCGGAACCGGGCCATCGAATCGATGCCGAGGCGCGCGAACTGCTCCTCGCGCGCCTCGACGATCGACGTCAGCTCCGCGACCGTGCGCCGCACCCGGTCCGCGTGGCGCCGCCCGGCCACCGACCCGACGTGGGGCAGCGCGGCGAGCCCGGACACGGTGCCGCCGCCGAAATCGAGGCAGTACACCTGCACCTCGCGCGGGGAGTACCGGGCCGCCAGCCCCAACACCAACGTGCTCATGGCCGTCGACTTGCCGGATTGCGGCCCTCCGACGACCGCCGCGTTCCCGCCGGCGCCGTCCAGTCGCAGGGTCAGTACTTCCCGGCGCTGCTCGAACGGCCGGTCCACCAGAGCCACAGGCACGGTCAACTCGCCCTGCCCGTGCCGCGGCCCCTGCGCGTCGAGAAGGTCCCCGAGCGCGGGCGCACTCTCCAGCGGTGGCAGCCACACCTCGTGGGCCCGGTACCGGTCGGTGCGCAGACGGCCCACCACCACGTCCAGCAGCACCGGCCCCGGCGCCTCGCCGCTTCCGTGTCCACGCGAGAGGGTGGAAGAGGCTCCGCCCTCGTCGCCCTGCGCACCATCGGCCTGCCGGGGCGCCACCGCCGGAAGGCTCTGCGCCCGCGCGGTGAACGGCACCGCCCACGCCTGCGGGGCCCGTTCCGGCGCGACCGACGTCCCCTTCCGGGTCACTGGGCCGGAGACGTATCCGGCGTGGAACCGGACCAGCTCACCCGAGTCGCACTTGAGATAGCCGGATCCCGGCACCGGCGGCAGATGGTAGGCGTCCGGCACCCCGAGCACGCTGCGCGATTCATTGCCGGAGAACGTCTTGAGCCCGATCCGGTAGGACAAGTGGCTGTCGAGCCCCCGCAGCCGGCCCTCTTCCAAGCGCTGACTCGCCAGCAGCAGGTGCATGTGCAGCGATCGGCCCAACCGTCCGATGGCGACGAACAGCTCGGCGAACTCCGGCTTCCGGCTCAGCAGCTCCGAGAACTCGTCGACCACGATGAACAGCGCAGGCAGCGGCGCCAGCTCCGCTCCGGCCTGCCGTGCCGCCTCGTAATCGCCGACGTTGGCGAAGTTGCCCGCCGCGCGCAGCAGCTCCTGGCGCCGGTGCATCTCCCCGGCCAACGCGTCACGCATGCGATCGACCATCGCCAGCTCGTCCTCGAGGTTGGTGATCACCGCCGAGACATGGGGAGCGCCGTCGAGGCCCAGGAACGT
>CAYVJJ010000182.1:0-3889 GCA_964451655.1 uncultured Mycobacteriaceae bacterium
CCAGGATCAGCACCACCCAGCACAGGGTGTACAGGGTGGGGTGCTGCATCGACCAGGCGTCCGGCAGCGGGACGGCCGGGTTGGTGTTGCCGAAGTACTCGCGCACTGCCTGGGTCACCGCGGACACGGGGTTCCACTCGACGAAGTACTGGAGGAACCGGGGGAACGACTCCAGGGGCACGAAGGCGTTGGAAACGAAGGTGAGCGGCATGATCACCACGAACGAGGCGTTGTTGATCACCTCCACGCTGGGCACCAGCAGCCCCACGTAGGCCATGATCCAGCTGAAGGCGTACGAGAACAGCAGCAGCAGCGCGAAACCCGCGACCGCGTCGAGCGCCGACCCGCGCATGCGCCACCCGACCAGCAGTCCGGTCAGGGCCATGATCGCGATCGAAAGCAGGTTGTAGACGATGTCGGACACGGTGCGCCCGATGAGCACGGCGGACCGTGACATCGGTAGCGAGCGGAAGCGGTCGATGATGCCCTTCTGCATGTCCTCGGCGAGCCCCGCGCCGGTGAACGTGGCACCGAAGACCACCGTCTGGGCGAAGATGCCGCCGATCAGGAACTCGCGGTAGTTCACGCCGCCGCCGGGATCGATGGCGCCGCCGAAGACGTAGGCGAACAGCAGCACGAACATGATCGGTGAGATCAGCACGAACACCAGGACCTCCGGCACGCGGATGATCTTGATGAGGTTGCGCTTGGCGATCACCACCGAGTCGGTGAACACCCGGCCGCGGCCGCGGGTGGGTGTGGGCGGTGCGGTGGTGGTCATCGACGGGCCTCGCTCGTGGTCCGGTCTCCGGAATGCGTGGCCGTTCCGGAGCTGTCCTCGTGGGGGGACGTCCCCGCGCCCCGGGCGCCGACGGCTTCGTCGCCCTCGTGCTCCTCGGCGGCATGCCCGGTGAGGGTGAGGAATACGTCGTCCAGCGTGGGCCGGCGTAGTCCGATGTCGGTCATGTCGACCTCCGCTGCGTCGAGTCGTCGCAAGGCGTCCATGAGTGTGCGGGCGCCGCCGGGTGCGGGTACGGAGAGCGTGCGTGCGGACTCGTCCACCTGGGCCGGCTGGTCCGCCGTGGCTTCGAGAGCCTCGCGCGCCCGGGCGATGTCCGCCGCGTCGGTGACGATCAACTCGATCCGGTCCGCCCCGAAGTCCCGCTTGAGCTGGTCCGCCGTGCCGTGGGCGATGGCGCGCCCCTGGTCGATGACGACGATGTCGTCGGCGAGACTGTCCGCCTCCTCGAGGTACTGGGTGGTCAGCAGCACCGTCGCGCCGTCGGCCACGAGGGAACGGATGACCGCCCACATCTCATTGCGGCTGCGCGGGTCCAGGCCAGTGGTGGGTTCGTCGAGCACGAGCACCGGCGGAGCGGCGACCAGGGCGCCGGCGAGATCCAGACGCCTGCGCATGCCGCCGGAATACGTCTTGGAGGGGCGGTCGGCGGCGTCGGTCAGGGAGAACTGTTCGAGGAGTTCACGGGCGCGGGCGCGGGCGGCCTTCCGCCGGAATCCGTAGAGCCGGCCCACCATCTCCAGGTTCTCCATGCCGGTGAGATGTTCGTCGACGGCGGCGTACTGGCCGGACAGACCCAGGCGGGCGCGGGCGGCGTCGGGATCAGCGAGCACGTCCACGCCCGCGAGGTGCACGGATCCCGAGTCCGGCCGGAGCAGCGTGGAGATGATGCGGACGGCGGTGGTCTTGCCCGCTCCGTTGGGACCGAGCAATCCCAGCACGGTCCCTGCGGGGACCTCCAGGTCCAGGCCGGCCAGCGCCGTCACGTCTCCGTAGGTCTTCACCAGGTCGCGGGCGTTGATCATGGGGGCCATGGGGGAGTACTCCACTCGGCTTCAGAGGTCGCCCGCTGGGGGCGTGGTCGGCGCTGGGCGGTCCGGGGCACGGGTGCGATGGTGTCGCCTGACGCGGTTGCGTCGGCTGACAGCATAACCGCTAGCGGCGGCCGGACAGGCGTGAGCGGACGCCGTCGGTGAACAAACCCAGCCCGTACTCGAAATAGTCGGTGGCCGACGGCGACTCGAACAACGGCGACTCCGACGGATCCAGGGCCCCGTGCGAGTCCATCTGCATCCGGGACTGCTCGTCCATGGTCTGTCCGAGGACGAAGGAGAACAGTGCACGGGCCGCCATGGCGGCCTCCTGGGCGGGGAGCCCGCCCTCGGCGAACGCCTCGGCCATGGCGTTGCGCGGCGCGTCCGAGGCCAGGCGGGCGGCATAGGAGGCGGTGGCGACCTCAGCGCCGTCGCGGTGGGCCAGGAGCGCGTCGCGCATGCGCCGGGCCAGCGTTCGCAGCCGGTCGTCCCACGGGACGCCGCCGGTGGCGCCGGGGCCGTCCACTGCGCCGGTGAGCATCTCGTCGGTGATCGCCGCGAGCAACGACTGTTTATTGGGGAAGTGCCAGTACAGCGCACCCGCCTGCACGCCGAGCGCCGCGCCCAGACGCCGCATCGTCAGGTCGCCCAGTCCGTACTCATCGAGGATGGCGATGGCGCCGGAGAGTACGTCGTGCCTGCGCAACTGCATGGGATGACCTCATCGGGGACGGTGCGGCGATTGCTCGTTGACACCTTACCGGTGCGCACTCTAACTTGAACGCCGTACAACTTGTACGGTGTTCAATAATGCGGTTCGCCGGCGTGTGCGCGTCGGCTCGGGCCGATAGCGCGCCGGCTTCGGGTACCGCACCCGCATCCAGTAAAGGAGACTTCGTGACCACAGCGACGGCGACGCCCGCGGACCAGGCGGGCGGCACGGGCGGGGGCATCCTCGGCATCGCGCGTACCCAGGTGCTCGAGCGCGGCGAACCGCTGCGCCGGGAGCAGGTGTTGCAGGTGCTTCAGCTGCCGGACGACCGGCTCGACGAGGCGCTCGCACTTGCGCATGAGGTCCGGATGAAGTGGACCGGGCCCGAGGTCGAGGTGGAGGGCATCATCAGCCTCAAGACGGGCGGCTGCCCGGAGGACTGCCACTTCTGTTCACAGTCCGGCCTGTTCGCGTCGCCGGTGCGTTCGGCGTGGCTCGACATCCCCGCACTCGTGGAGGCGGCCAAGCAGACGGCCAAGTCCGGCGCCACAGAGTTCTGCATCGTGGCCGCGGTGCGCGGTCCGGACAAGCGGCTGCTCTCGCAGGTGTCGGCCGGGATCGAGGCCATCCGTGACGAGGTGGACATCCAGATAGCCTGCTCGCTCGGCATGCTCACGCAGGAGCAGGTCGACCACCTCGCGGAGATGGGGGTGCACCGCTACAACCACAACCTCGAGACGGCGCGCTCGTACTTCCCGAACGTGGTCACCACACACACTTGGGAGGAGCGGGCCGACACGCTCCGCATGGTGGCCGAGGCGGGGATGGAGGTGTGCTGCGGCGGCATCCTGGGCATGGGCGAGACCCTCGAGCAGCGCGCGGAGTTCGCCGCCGACCTGGCCGCCCTGCAGCCGGACGAGGTGCCGCTGAACTTCTTCGATCCGCGGCCGGGGACGCCCTTCGGTGATCTCGATGTCATGCCCGCCGGCGATGCGTTGCGCGCGGTGGCGGCGTTCCGGCTGGCCCTGCCGCGCACGATGCTGCGGTTCGCCGGCGGGCGGGAGCTGACCCTGGGCGACCTGGGCGCGCGCAGAGGGCTCCTGGGCGGCATCAACGCGGTGATCGTCGGAAATTACCTCACCACTCTGGGGCGCACGCCGGAGACCGATCTGGAGATGCTGGGCGAGCTGACCATGCCCATCAAGGCTCTGAACGCGACGCTGTGAACTCCGCCGACGCCTGGATCGCCGACCTGCTCGCAGGCGGCCCGCTCGACTGCGCCGCGCAGTGTTTCGACGTGTTCACCGGCGCGGAATCGCCGATTGCGGAATCGCCGATTGCGGA
>CAYVJJ010000182.1:3989-5722 GCA_964451655.1 uncultured Mycobacteriaceae bacterium
CGGCGGGGGAGGAGCCGGGCGGTGCCGGACTCGTCGCGGCTCTGCGTGCGCGTCTGTCGCCACCGCGGTACTGCGGCGTGTGCGGGCGCCGGATGATCGTCCAGGTCCGGCCCGACGGATGGTGGGCCCGATGTTCGCGGCACGGGCAAGTGGATTCGACCTCCTTGGACCTGCGCTGAACCCCGGGGGGAGCACGCTGAATTCATCGGGCTGTGCCCAACTCCCGTCCCTTTCGGCCCAACGCCCGTCCCTTTCGCCCGGGGGTTCTCTATCCTCGGGGGGCGATGGCGTCGATTGGAACGGGGAACCGATGACCGACAGGTACGGCCGCGGCCACGAGGAACAGGGGTACGGGCGGCGCGGGAGCGGTTACGGCTCCGCGGACGGCCCGCCGGCCTACGAGACCCGGGCCTATGAGACCCGCGGCTACGGCCCGGAGTACGGATACGAGCAGTACGGCGGCCGGCCGGCGTACGGCGGAACGCAGGACGGGCGGGGAGGCGGACGCGGCACGTCGCCCAACGGCTCGGTGATCGACCATGCCCAGTACGCCGCGGGGGTCGCGGCCACGGCGCTGGTCGCGGCCGTCGCGGGCTACGTCGTCACGACGATCATCAATGCCGTCTACACCTCGCACGACCTCGGCTCGGTATGGGGCGGCGGCCCGCAGGACCCGTGGGACTCGGCCATCATCGGCGGCGTCGGCGGGCTGCTGGCGGGCGCGCTGCTGTGGGTGTTCCTCAACCTCGTACCCTCGCCTCTGACCTTTTTCCGGTGGATCGCCGGGCTGTTCGTGTTCGCGGCGGTGGTGCTGCCGTTCCTCAGCGGCACCGACTGGGTGGGCAGGCTCATCACGGCGGTACTCAACGCCTTCCTGGGGATCCTCGTGATCACCCTTCTCGCCGCCGTCGCGGAGAAGACGACCGACACCGCCCGGCGCTGACGGAACGGCGGCACGCGGCCGCGCGTGCCGCCGTCGTCGCCGTAGGACCCATTACTCTGGCCGCGTGAGGAGTTTCTCGCCCGCGCGGGGCGCCGCGCTCGTCGGCATCGGCTGCGCCCTCGCGGGGGCCGCAGGGGGAGCGGTCTGGGGGATGCTGGCGCCGGGCCGGACGCAGGTGGTCGCGGACGGCGGCATGCTGCTGTCCGTGGACCTGTCCGCGAACCACGTGTTCGACGCGCTGGCGATCTTCCTGTGGATCACCGCCGCCGTCGGTGTGGTCAGCGGCGCAGCCGCGTGGACGTGGCGGCGCATGCGCGGACCGCTCACCGCGCTCGGGGTGGTCGTCGGCAGCCTCGTGGGAGCCTGGTTCGCCGCCGGCGTCGGCGATCTCGTAGTGCACCGCAGGTTCGACTGGCCGGGCGCGTCCGCGCTGGACTCGATGGTGGGGCAGGTCGTGGTGGAGGCGCCGTCGGTGGACCTCTGGGTTCTGCTGGTGGCGCAGCCGCTGGCCGCGGCGTTCGTCTATCTGGTGGCGGTGCTGCTGGCCCCGGACGCGGACCTGGGTGCAGGCGGCCCGGCCCCGGCGGGGCCCGGCGCGGCTGCGGGGGCCTCGGGCGGAGTCACGACGGAGGACGCAGGACCGCGAACTCGTCCGTGACGCGCAGCCGGGATTCGGTGAAACGGAACAGCGCCGCGGGGCGGCCGCCTGCGCGCCCGGGGGCGGCCGTGCGCCCCGTGGGGGTGATCACGCCGCGGCGGCGCAGGATCCGCTGCAGGTTGGTGGTGTCCA
>CAYVJJ010000183.1:0-5719 GCA_964451655.1 uncultured Mycobacteriaceae bacterium
GCCGACTCGTGCACGGTGACGTACGGCGAGAAGGTGCCCAGCAGGCACATCGGGATGACGTTCTCACCGTCCCCGGTCTGGATCCGGTAGGTGCCGTCGCTGATCGTCTGCCCGGTGAGCAGGTACATGCCGAGGTCGCACAGGTTCGAATGCCCGGTGACGCACGGCTCGCACTTGCCGCACGAGGGGATGAACGACAGCACGACGTGGTCGCCCACCGCGATGTCGGTGACGCCCTCGCCCACCTGGATGACCTTGCCCGCGCCCTCGTGCCCGCCGAGCGCGGGGTACGACGGCAGCGGGGTATCGCCCGTGACCAGGTGGTAGTCGGAGTGGCACATGCCCGCCGCGTGCAGCTCCACCATCACCTCGCCGGCGTGCGGCTCGCCGACCTCGATCTCCTCCACACTGAGCTCCTGGTTGAGCCCGCGAAGAATCGCACCCTTGGTCTTCATGTCCGTGTGACCCTTTCGTCGAACGTCGGAGGCGCCCGGCGGGGCGCACCGTCTCCGCTCGAACATAAACGGTCCGGCGCCCGTTGTGAAGGGCAACACAGGAACAGGTTTCAGAAAGTGAGTATCCGCGCACATACGGCGCTGCCCAGAGAATTCACGCGAACAGACGCCGCCGGACCCGGTTCGGAGTGAAACGTGTTCATCCAACGCGGAACGGCGACGGGGGGACCTCCCTCCGGGAGCGGGGAGGCCCGGGCCGGGATCTCCGGCGCCGCACCGGCGCCGCAGGGTCAGCTGCGCGGACCTCCGTACCGGCCGCCCGGCTTCCCGCCGCGGAACTTCCCGCCCCCGCGGCCGTCGCCCCGGTCGTCCCGGAACCCGCCCTTGCGGTGGCCGCGGAAACCACCGTCGTTCCGGCCCCGGCCGCCCTTGCGGTGCCCGCCCGGGCGCCCCTTGAACGCACCGGGGCGGCCTGCAGGTGGACCGGAATCCGGCTTCAAGTCGATCAGTTCACCGCACACCCTCGTGTTGCGCAGCGCGGCGAAGGTCTCCCGCGGCAGGTCGGCCGGCAGCTCGACCAGCGAGTACTCGCCCCGGATGCTGATGTGCCCGAAGTCTCCGCGTCCCAGACCGCCTTCGTTGGCGATCGCGCCCACGATGGCACCGGGCTGCACGCCGTGGCGGCGCCCCACCTGGATCTTGTAGGTGGAGAGCTCCGATCCCTTGCGGCTGCGTGAACGGTCCCGCCCTCCGTGATCGGCGCCGCGGCCGGACTTGCCGCCCTTGTCCCGCTCGCGCCGCTCCGGCTCCGGGGCGAGCAGGAACGACTCGCCGTCCCGCGACTGCGTCGCCAGGGCCGCCGCGATATCGACCATCGGAACGTCGTGTTCCCGCTGATACTCCTCGATCAGCTGCCGGAACAACTCCACCATCGGCGCCTCGAGGCTGGCCGTGATCGAGTCGGCGAACTTGGCCACCCGCTGCGCGTTGACGTCGTCGACGGTGGGCAGGCTCATCTCCTCGAGCGGTTGCCGCGTAGCCCGTTCGATGGCCTTGAGCAGCCGCATCTCCCTGGGCGAGACGAACAACAACGCCTGGCCCGCCCGGCCTGCACGGCCCGTGCGGCCGATGCGGTGCACGTAGGCCTCGGTGTCGTGCGGGATGTCGTAGTTGACCACGTGCGAGATGCGGTCCACGTCGAGCCCGCGCGCCGCCACGTCCGTGGCGACGAGGACGTCGATGCGCCCGTCCTTGAGCTGGCCGATCGTGCGTTCACGCTGCGCCTGGACGATGTCCCCGTTGATCGCGGCCGCCGCCAGCCCGCGGGCGCGCAGCTTCTCCGCGAGGTCCTCCGTCGCCTGCTTGGTGCGCACGAAGATGATCATCGCGTCGAAGTCCTCGACCTCGAGGATCCGGGTGAGCGCATCGAGTTTCCGCTGATTGGACACCGACACCCATCGCTGGGTGATGTTGCGCGCGGTGGTGGTCTTACCCTTGATCGTGACCTCGACCGGAGCATCGAGATAGCGCTTGGACAGCTTGCGGATGCCCGCCGGCATGGTCGCGGAGAACAGCGCGACCTGCTTCGACTCGGGGGTGTCGGCCAGGATGCGCTCGACGTCCTCCTGGAAGCCCATCTTGAGCATCTCATCGGCCTCGTCGAGCACAAGGAAATCGAGCTCGCCCAGGTCCAGGGTGCCTTTGTCCAGATGGTCGATGACACGACCGGGCGTCCCCACCACCACCTGCACTCCGCGGCGCAGTCCGGACAACTGCACGCCGTAACTCTGCCCCCCGTAGATCGGGAGCACGTGGACTCCGTGCTGGTGCGTCGAGTAACTGCCGAACGCCTCCGCCACCTGCAGCGCCAGCTCACGCGTGGGCGCCAGCACCAGCGCCTGCGGCTTCTTCCCACCGGGAGTGATGCGGCTGAGGATCGGCACGGCGAAGGCGGCGGTCTTGCCGGTGCCCGTCTGCGCCAGTCCGACGACGTCGCTGCCGTCGAGCATCAGCGGGATCGTCTCCGCCTGGATCGGCGAGGGCGTCTCATAGCCGACGTCCGCGAGTGCGCGCAGCACATCGGCATCGATTCCGAGATCGGCGAACGAGAGGTCCTCCCCGGGGGCCGTCTGCGGTCGGGGATCGTCTGTCGGGGGGATTCCGGGGCGCTCCCCGGCGGAGGCGGCGGCCTCCGGGGGGCCGCCCGCCGGCCGCTCGTCGGAAGTAGGGCCGGCGCTGTCTTCATCAGTCATTTGTCCAGCATTTTATACCACCCGCACACCGCCACCCACCCCGACTCGGGACGGCACGGCGCCGTCTCCGCCGCCCCCTCGCCGCGGGAACGCAGAAATGTAACAGAGCGGTCACGACGACCGATTCCCCGGACGAGGCTGCGCACGCGCGCGTGCGCACGACGCGACCATCGGAGGGGCGATCGTGACCACTGCGACCACCGCGGCTCCCGCCGCAGCACCGGGCACCGGACCGGGGGACGACGCCGGCCGTCAGGCCGACGAGCCGCTGCCGGAAACCGAGGAGTTCGTCGCCGCGGTGCGACAGCGTCTCGGGGATCCCGCCGGCTGGACCCGCCACGACCGGTTCCACGGCAGCCTGGCGCTGTGCATCATCGACGCGGTCCAGTCGACGGCGGCGCAGTACGACAAGTCCGTCCTGGCGGTCGACCGCTACCGCGCCTACCGCCGCGCTCAGGGCGTGGTCGACGTGGTCGACGGCGCGCGGGACCTGCTGCGCACCTTCGAGCAGGTGGGCGGCTCGCTGGTGTGGAGCGGCAAGATCGGCAACTACAAGATGCCGTACGGCGACGGGAATGCGCTGCGCGCCATGACCATCCAGGATGCCGCCGCACAGCTGCACGCGGCCGGCGTGGACTCCGTGGCCGACCTGCGCTCCGCGATGACCGACCCCGGGCGCTACCGGACGATCCGGGACGCCTGGCTGGACGCCTCGAGCGCCACCGACGAGGTCAACTGGACCTATTTCCTCATGCTCGCCGGGGTGCCGTGGGTCCGGCCGGGAACTCTCACCCGCGCCTTCGCGGCCGACGTGCTGGGCGCTGCGCACCCGGCCGACGCGCCGGCACCGGAGCACGTGGCATCGCTCGTCGCGCAGGCCGCCGACGCCGTGGGGACGACGCCCGCCGAACTCGAGCACGCCATCTGGCGCTGGGAGCTCAACCGCGCCACGCCGGTGGCGATCCCCCGCGAACTCCCTCCCCTGCTCAGCGCCGCCTGACGCCGCCCCCTCCGGATCCGCACGCCACCGCCTGCAGGGGAAGCGCCGACCCGGCGCCCCGGAACCGACGGCACTCGGACACGACCGCGCCTACCCCTCGGTAACCCCCGTCACCCTGGCCCGGGGAATCCGCTATGGTTTGTCTCACAATGCACAGGTGCGGCCGGTCCCCGTCCCACCGGCCACAGAAGGGGGTCCCCATGACCGAGCTGGCGGTTCCGGCGTCCTACACGATCGCCGACGACGACTCGCTGCCCGCGACGGTGTACCGCTACGCACAGGAGTCTCCGCACTTCGTCCCGTTCCGGCGCCTGACCGCAGGCGCGTGGGCGGACGTCACGGCGGCCCAATTCGCCCGCGAGGTGACCGCGCTCGCCAAGGGCCTGATCGCCTCGGGCGTGCAGCACGGCGACCGCGTCGCGCTGATGTCTCCGACGCGCTACGAGTGGGTGGCGCTGGACTTCGCGATCTGGTCGGTGGGCGCCTGCACGGTGGCGATCTACGAGACCTCCGCCGCCGACCAGGCCGAATGGATCCTCTCGGATTCCGGCTCACGCATGCTGATCGTCGCGTCCGACGAGCACGCTGACACCGTCCGGCCCGTGGTGGACCGCCTCGACAACGTCGAGGAGTTGCTGCAGCTCGACGGGGACCGCGGCGCGATCGACATCCTCGTCGAACGCGGCGCCGAGGTCACCGACGAACAGGCCGAGGAGCGCCGCAAGGCCGTCCGGTCCTCGGACGCGGCCACGCTGGTCTACACCTCCGGCACCACCGGCCGCCCCAAGGGGGCCCAGCTCACCCACTTCAACCTGCTCGCCGAGGGCGCAGCCGCCGAGTCCGCACTCGGCGACATGATGGTGGAAGGCAAGAGCACTCTGCTGTTCCTTCCGATGGCGCACATCTTCGCCCGCGCGATCTCCGTGGGCTCGTTCCAGTCCAAGATCACCGTCGGCCACACATCGGACATCGCCAACCTGGTGGACCACTTCGCCGTGTTCCGTCCCACGTTCGTCCTCTCGGTCCCCCGCGTGTTCGAGAAGGTGTACAACACGGCCAAGCAGAAGGCCGAGGACGGCGGCAAGGGCAGGATCTTCGCCGCGGCGGAGGCCACGGCGATCGAATGGAGCCGCGCCCAGGACACCGGTGGCGCAGGCTTCCTGCTCAACCTGAAGCACACCCTGTTCGACAAGCTCGTCTACGGCAAGCTCAAGGACGCGCTGGGCGGCCAGTGCGAGGCCGCGGTCTCCGGCGGCGGTCCGCTGGGCGAGCGGCTCGGGCATTTCTACCGCGGGGTCGGCGTGACGATCTACGAGGGGTACGGGCTCACCGAGACCACCGCCGCGGTCACCGTGAACACGCAGGAGAACCAGCGCATCGGCTCCGTGGGGCGTCCGGTCGAGGGCTCCTCGGTGAAGATCGCCGAGGACGGCGAGGTTCTGCTCCGGGGCGACGTGGTGTTCGGCGGATACTGGAAGAACGAGTCGGCGACCGCGGACGCCATCCGGGACGGCTGGTTCCACACCGGTGATCTGGGCCGGCTCGACGCCGACGGGTATCTCTACATCACCGGGCGCAAGAAGGAGATCATCGTCACCGCCGCCGGCAAGAACGTCGCGCCGAGCGGCCTGGAGGACAGCCTGCGGGCGCATCCGCTGATCAGCCAGGCGATGGTGGTCGGCGACGCCAAGCCGTTCATCGCGGCGTTGATCACCCTCGACGAGGAAGCGGTGCCCGGCTGGCTCGAGCGCAACGGCAAGCCCGCGGGCACCCCCCTGTCCGCGCTCGCCAAGGATGCCGACCTGGTGGCGGAGATCGACGCCGCCGTGCAGAAGGCCAACTCCGCGGTCTCGCGGGCCGAGCAGATCAAGAAATTCTCCGTGCTCACCACGGACTTCACCGTCGAGGGCGGCGAACTCACCCCCACGCTCAAGCTCAAGCGCAACGTCGTCTCATCCGCCTACGCGGAGGACATCGAGGCCCTCTACGCCCAGTGATCACCGCATCCGCCC
>CAYVJJ010000184.1:0-5704 GCA_964451655.1 uncultured Mycobacteriaceae bacterium
CGGGGCCGCCCCGGTAGTGCTTGAGCATCAGGTACTTCATGGCAGATCTCCATCCCGTCAGCGCCGCCTCCGCTCGGGCGGCGTCCACCCCTGGGACGCGGCCGGGAACGGAATCTCGACATGGCGTGTGAAAATCGTCCGGCGCGGGGCCCGCAGGCGTGCCGACCGGTCGCGGAGGCGTCCGGTCCCCGGCCGGTCCGTCCGACGTTAGCGGTAACCGTGCCTCATGTCGTCGACGATGCGCGGGTGCGCCAGGGTGGACGGGTCCAGGCTCCTGGGCCCCATGTCCTCCGGGAAGGTGGTCGCCGCGTCCATCACCGACTGGTCGAGGAACCGCAGATCCGGCAGGCGGCCGGGCAGCGTGGTGCCGGGAGGGGTGTCCCCGTGCGCGGCCAAGGTGAAACCCCAGCCGCCGAAGGTCGGCACGTACACGTGGTACGGGGTCACCGCGAGTCCGGCGGCGCGGACCGAGGAGACGGTGCGCCAGTACGCGTCGGTGGTGAAGTAGGGGCTTCCGGACTGGACCACCATGCGTCCATCGGGGGCCAGCACGCGGGCGGCGAGCCCGTAGAATTCCAGGGAGTAGAGCCTGCCCAGAGCCGGGGTGTCCGGATCCGGCAGGTCGATGAGGACGGCGTCGAAGCCTCCGTCGGGTATCTCCGGGTGGTCCTCGCGCAGCCACGACATGGCGTCGTCCACGATCACGTGCACCCGGGGGTCGGCGAGCGAACGGTCGTTGATCCCGCTGAGCGTGGTGCGGGCCAATTGCAGCACCTCGGGGTCCAGCTCCACCTGCACGATGTGCTCGATCGTCGGGACGCGCAGTAGCTCGCGCGCCGCGAGCCCGTCGCCGCCGCCCAGGACGAGCACGGAACGCGTGTCGTCCTGCAGCGCGGGATACACCAGACTCTCGGTGTAGCGGTACTCGTCGCGGGTGGAGAATTGCAGCCCGCCGTCGAGGTACAGGCGCGTGTCGTCGCCGCGCCGGGTCACCACGATCTCTTGGTAGTCGGAGCGCTCATAGGCGATGATCGGATCCGAGTACAACGCCTGCCGGGCGGTGGTCTCGATGTGCCGCGATCCGAAGAGCAACGCGGCCAGCACCGTCGCCGCGCCGGCGAGGAGCAGCAGCGAGAATGCCAGCGCACGCCTGCTCATGAGGTGGCGGAGCAGGAACAGGGCCAGCAGGGCTGCGGCGACCAGGTTCACCATGCCTGTGACGGCGGCGCCCCGGATCATGCCCAGGGCCGGCAGCAGCAGGAAGGGCCAGGCGAGACCGCCGAGGAGGGCGCCGAGGTAATCGGCAGCGTTGAGGTTGGCGAGGATGCGTCCGGAGTCGGTCGCCTCGGAGGTGCGGCCCTGCTGGAGCAGGGTCATCAGGAGGGGGACCTCCGCGCCCACGAGCGATCCGATGAGCGCGGTCGCGAGGATGAGTACCCACAACGATGCGTCGAAGTACGCGAACGCGAGGTACAGGGCTGTCGCGGACAGCCCGCCGACCAGCGCCAGCACCGTCTCGACGGTGACGAAGACGACGGCGGCATGATGCAGCAGCGGCTTGATCAGCAGGGCGCCCGCACCCAGTGCGGCGACGTAGCCGGCGACTATCAGAGAGGTGGCGACGATGCCGCCGCCCGCCAGGCTCGTGGAGAGGGTGAGCAGGGCGAGCTCGTAGATCAGACCGCACGCCGCGCAGGCGGCCACCGACGCGAGCAGAAGCGCCCGCCACCGTCGGCGGAGCACGAACGACGGGGCGGTGGGGGCGGGGGCGTCGCCGGCCGTGGCAGCAGGGCGGGCCGGGCCGGTCATCGCCCCGCTCACGTTTCGCGCCCGCTCACGAGATGGCTGCGGCGTTCACGATCCCCACGGCGAGCAGCGTCATGCCCACGGCGATGGCCGAGGGGTGCAGATCCGGGGACTTGATGAGGTCCCGGCTGCGTCCGGGGCTGACGAGCTCCACGACGACGAGGGTCGCCGCCTGGAGCGCCACTCCGATGGCGCCGTAGATCACCGTGTCCACGAGTCCTTGCGCCAGCCCTTCGGAGCTCGCGACGATGCTGGAGGCCACCACCAGTGCCAGGGACAGGTGCATGGCGACCGCGACGGCGACGGCGTTGGGCCTGTGCTCCCGGAACACCTGCGTGCGCAGGTTGCCGGGCGTGAGCACGTCCATGAGCAGGAAGCCCAGGCCCAGCACCGCGACGCCCGCGGCGAAGTAGAGGATGATCGCCACCGCGTTCTGGCCCAGGGCGCTGCCGTGGACCTCTCCGAATTCGACGGCCAGGTTCATGGGGTGCTCCTCGCGTTCGTGGTGCCGATGGTCGGGGGAGTCATTTGGTGCCTCCGGGGCCGCCGCCGCTGCCGCCGGCACCGCCGGACGGCGCGCCGGGGTAGAAGCCGGGGCCGAGGAAGATGAAGGCGCCGCCGCGGTACCCGGCGTCGAGGTCCTCGATGTGGATCACGCACGGCTCGCCGGCGGCGGGGCCGACGGTGACGATGTCGTCGTCGTAGCGCAGGTACTCGGTGCCGCGGTCGGACTGCCGCGCCTCGGGGGTCCGGTAGGAGGCGAGGTCGTCGGCCACCTGGACCGGGTTCCCGGAGCAGCGGTAGTCGTCGCCCGCAGCGGTGTGGCGGATGCGCTGGTAGTTGTCGGAGATGTGCGAGCCGATCTTCGGGAAGGCGATGACTCCCAGGACCAGGCAGACGAGCGCGCCGACGGCCAGAAGCCCGGCGATCTGGAAGTGTTTGCGCGGTGTCACGGCGACCACCTGCTCTCGGTGCGCACGACGGTGCCGCCGTCACGCGCCGGGTAGAGGTGCCAGGTGGTCCAGTGCCACCCGTCGCCGCGGGGAACCGCCGCCAGGCTGGTCAGCGCCGCGTCGTCACCGGGGAACCCGCCCGTGATCCAGGATCCGCTCGACTCCGAGCGTGCACGCAGCAGCCGCGCGATACGCCGCAGCGTGCGGAGGTCTACCTCCCGGGTGGTGCTGACCAGCCGGTAGCCGCGTTCGTCGTAGCGGCGGGGCAGGGGAGTGCGGCGCGGGTCCTCCGTGCAGGAGATCTGTTCCGTGAATCGCGCGGAGCCTGCCGAGGCGGTCACGACATGCGATGCGCCGAGCACACCGAGCACGAGGACGCCGCCGCGGGGATGGGGCACCGCGATCTCCGCAAGCGCCGCCGGAGGCGGGCTGCCGAGGGTGAGGAACAGCTCGTCCGCCGCGATGTCGACGGGTGGAACCGAAAGCTGGTGGAACGTCACGGCACCGCGCTCAGGATCCCGCCGGCGGCGCGGGGTAGACGGTGAACTCTCCGGGCAGCATCGGCTTGCCGACCGACATCTCCCATGGCTGGCCCTGCGACCAGCGTTCCAGACCCAGCAGGTGATGCCCGTCCGCCGAGGCATAGTCCACGTAGTCCATCTCGCCGCCCGCCGGCAGTCCGGTGGTGCCCTCGGTGGTGTACGAGGCGTGGCCCCGCTCGTTCTCCGTGTACTCGACCCCGTCGAGCTGCATCGTCCCCTGCGGCACGGCCGACGGGCCCGGCTGCTTGTGCCAGAGCGCGAGCTCCAGGGTGCCGTCGTCCTCTTCGACGCTCAGCCACTGCGGTTCGCCCTCACTGGCCAGGAGGTGTTCCCACCACACGAAGGGGCCCTCGCGGAGGGTCAGCGTGCCGCGCACCACGTAATCGACGCCGCCGTAGGAGACGACCGCGCCGGGGCCGAGCGATCGGGGTCCGAACGTCGCGGTCGGCGAGGTGGCCGTGGCCAGGGGATCGGTGCGCTGCGGCGGCCTCTTCGAAGACTCCGCCTGGCGTTTGGCCCGGAATCCCAGGAACGCGATGATCAGTGCGGCGATGAGAAGCAGGATCGCGAGCAGGATGAGAACGGTGGACACGCTGAGCCTCTCGTCGCCAGGGCAAGAATCGAGTGCAATGACCCTAACAATGATCGGCCCGTCCAGCCGTGCACGGGCCGACGGCCGTCGCCGGGCGGCGGTGGGCCGGCGCTAGGGGGCTGTCCAGCGCGTGAGGTCCCGCGACGCCCGCACGATGAGGCGCGGGGGCGCGATGCGCAGAAGGGCGTCGCGCAGCGGCGCAGCGGCCGGGTGCGAGGTCTGCGCGACACGGCCCATGAATCGTGATCGGGTCCAGATGGACTTCGTCCGGGCGCGGCGGATCCGGTCGTACCGCGCAAGTGCGGTGTCGGGGTCCGCGCCGGTGCTGCGCAGAAGCAAAGCGAGAACGGCACCGTCCTCGATCGCCTGACCGGCTCCCTGCCCGAGGTTCGGTGTCATCCCGTGCGCGGCATCGCCGAGCAGTACGGTGCGGCGCCGCACATACGAGACGGGCAGGCGCCGCAGGTCGTAGAGATCGTGGCGCAGGACGGCGCCGGAGTCCGTGGCGGCTATGCACGCACCGATCGGCGCGTGCCAGGATGTGAAAAGTTCAGTGACGCAATCCTTCTCGTCGTACGATCGTCCGCCGGCCGGGGTCGATGCCGTGGCGAACCAGTAGGCGCGGCCGTCGGGGAGGGGGACGAGTCCGAAGATGCGTCCGCGGCCCCAGGTTTCCCCGGCTTCGCCGTCCATGTCGAACCGGTCCCGTGTGACGCCGCGCCAGGCCGTGCAGCCCGCGTACCGCACCCCGCGGTCGAGTCCGAGCGCGGTGCGGCACCCGCTGCGGAGCCCGTCCGCGGCGACGACCAGATCGAACGTTTCGGTCCGCCCGTTCGCAGTGACCGTCCCGTCGCCGGCGGGGGAGATCGCGGCCCCCTGCCCCAGACGCAGGCTCGACTCCGGCACGGAGTCGAGAAGCGCACGGTGCAGATCCGCGCGGTGCAGGGTGTGGACTGCAGGAGCGAGAACAGGGGGCACCGATACCAGCCAGGACCCCGCGGGAGTGCGTTGGCCGCCGCCAGTCCGGGCGACCACGTTGCTGCTCACGGCGCGCACCGCGTCACCGCATCCGATCGCATCCAACGCGCCGAAGGCGTTGTCGAACAGCGTCAACCCGGCGCCGAGGGAGCCGGGTTCGGTGCGGCGCTCGTACACCACCACGCGGTGGCCGTCGGAGTTCAGAGCGGCAGCCGCCGTGAGCCCGCCGATCCCGGCGCCGATCACCGCGATGCGCATGCCTACGCCGTCAGCCGACGGTCTTGACGGTGGTGGGCGTCTGAGCCGCCCCCGTCGGGTCGCCGGGTGCGGACCGCGGCGCGATCGATGCGGTCATGACGTCATCGTCGAGGGCGGGCGCGTTCTCGTCAACTCGATCCTGTGGGTCGAGATCAGGCGGGACCGGGCTGATCCGGGGTAAAATTCACTGTGAACCGAGAGGAGGCGGCGTATGTCTCAGCGCATCCGTGCGGCCGTCGTCAGGACGGCCGCTGTCGCGGTCGCTACCGGCTCCGTCGCCCTCTTCGGAGCGGCCGGGCAGGCGGCCGCCGATGTCGCCCCCGGCACGTATACGTCCACCACGTGGTCGGGCGGCCTCGTGCTGCTGCAACGCGAGGGGCATGTCGAGGGGCAGGACCTGGTGCTCATAGGCCGGTACCCGATACATCCGACACCCACCGGCGGCTATGTGGATTTCTTTCCCGGCCACCGGGTGGTGATGAACAGTGACGGGCACGGCGGTTACAGCGGGCCGGCGTATCTGGGAGGCATCGTCGTCGGCGGCTTCACCTTGACACCCCGCTGACCGCCCGGGG
>CAYVJJ010000185.1:0-5653 GCA_964451655.1 uncultured Mycobacteriaceae bacterium
CGGTGTCCCAGTACTGCAGCACGTCGTTGCCGGACACGTCGCCGCGGTTGCCGGCCGAGACGAACGTGGACAGCCCCAGGCGGCGCTGCGCCGCGCCGTTGAGGATCTGGATGCCCAGCGCACCCGACTGGCAGAAGAATCCGATGCGGCCGCGGCCCGGAAGCACCGGGGCGAGCGTGGAGTTCAGCCCCACGGCCGCATCGGTGTTCGCGACCCCGAGCGCGTTGGGCCCCACCACGCGCATCCCGTGCGCGCGTGCCGCCCGCACCAGCCGGCGCTCCTGCTCCTGGCCGTCGGGTCCGGTCTCGCTGAACCCTGCCGACACCACCACGAGCGCTTTGACCTCCTTGGCCAAGCAGTCCTCGAACACCTCGTCCATGGCCTCCGCGGGCACGGCGATCACCGCCAGGTCCAGGTCGTCGGGGACCTCGCGCACCGTCGGATACGCCCGCACGCCGCGCACCGACCGGTGCTCGGCGTTGACCGGGAACACCGGTCCCGTGAACCCCGCGCCCAGCAGATTGCGCAGCACGGCATGGCCCACCTTCGACGGGTCGGTGGAGGCGCCGATCACCGCGATGGACCGCGGGGTGAGCACGTTGCGCACGCTGCGCGCCTCCGCCGCGCGCTCGCGCGCATTGCGCACCGACAGCAGCGCCTCGGTGGGATCGATGTCGAACTCCAGGTGCACCACTCCCCCCTCATAGCTGCGGCTGATCTGGTAGCCGGCCTCGCGGAAGACCGAGACCATGTTGCGGTTCTCCGCCAGCACCTCGGCCACGAACCGCTCGAGCCCGTTCTCCGCGGCGGCCCCCGCGAGGTGTTCAAGCAGGACCGACCCCAGACCACGGCCCTGGTGGTTGTCGGCGACGACGAATGCCACTTCCGCCGACCTCCCGTCGTCGACGTTGTCGAGGCCCTCGTAGCTGCCGACGGCGATGATCCGGTCGCCCAGTTCGATGAGCAGTCCCACCCTGCGCACGTAGTCGACGTGGGTGAAGTGCCGCACGTCGCGCGGCGACATCGTCGGGTACGGGCCGAAGTAGCGCAGGTAGCGCGTGCGCTCGGAGAGCCGGGAATGGAAGTCGACGAGCTTGTCGCCGTCGTTCGGGGTGATCGGGCGCAACCGCACCGCCCTTCCGTCCGAGGCGAGCACGTCCGCCACCCAGTGCTCCGGGTAGTCGTGGACGGGACGGTCCGCCGCACCGCGGGCTCCGCCGCCGGAATCCGGTCCGTCGGGGCTATGGGTGTTCTCAGTCGCGTGGGTCATCTGGATCCAGTCCGAGTAGGGGGAAGACGTTGTCGCGGGTGTCGGCGATGGCGGAATCGATGCGGGCCAGGTCCCGCTCGGCCTTGTCGATCCCCGATTGCGGGCCCAGCGGCACCGGGTCGGAGCGACCGCTCCACGGCTCGAACTCCACCGAGGCGCCGTCGCCCATCGTCTCCGGGGCGCGCGCACTGACCATCAGTTCCGGAGGCGCGGACGCCGCGGCCTCGTGGACCGCCTCGCGCCAGGACTCCGGGGTGGGGGTGTCCACCGGCACGTCCACGTCCAGCGCGGTGGCCAGCAGGTGCGTCCACGAGCGGGGCACCACGCGGGTGAGCCCGTATCCGCCGCCGCCGGTGGCCAGCCACCGGCCCTCGCACAGCTCGTCGGCCAGGTCGCGGATGGCGCGGAAGGCCGCGCGGTGCCCGTCGACGGACAGGTTCAGGTCCGCCAGGGGATCCTCGCGATGGCTGTCCACGCCGCACTGGCTCACGATGATCTGCGGCCGGAACGCGCGCAGCGCCCCGGGCACCACCGCGTGGAACGCCCGTTGCCACAACGGGTCCGACGTGCCGGGCAGCACTGCGAGGTTGACCGCCGAGCCCTCGGCCTCGCCGAATCCCGTCTCCGCCGGCCAGCCGGTGTTGGGCCAGAGCGTGGCGGGATGCTGGTGGATCGAGACGGTGAGCACGCGCGGATCGCCGATGAAAGCGCGCTGCACACCGTCGCCGTGATGCACGTCCACGTCCACGTAGGCGATCCGGTCGAAGCCGTTGTCGAGCAGCCACGAGATCGCGATGGCGCAGTCGTTGTAGATGCAGAAGCCGGAGGCGTGGTCGGCCATCGCGTGGTGCATGCCGCCTCCGATGTTGACCGCCCGCCGCGTCCGGCCCGCCGCGATCTCCCGCGCGGCCGCAAGTGAGCCGCCGGCGAGGATGGCGCTGGCCTCGTGCATGCGCTCGAACACCGGGTTGTCCTCGGTGCCCAGCCCGTGCTCCACGCGCCCGTGCGGGTCGCGGACCGCCGAAATGTAGGCGGGCGTGTGAATGCGCAGCAGCTCGCCGTCCGACGGCTGCGGGGGGCGCAACGTCTCGACGCCGTCGAGCACGCCCAGCGCGGCGGCCAGGCGCATGGTCAGATCCAGCCGCGCCGGCTGCATCGGGTGGGCGTCGCTGAGCCGGTAGGACAGGTATTCCGGCGTCCAGACCACCGCCGCGCCGCCGCGTTCCGGCGGCGCCTGCCACGGGGCGTCCCCGTCGTGCGAGGGCGCCCGCGGCGTCACGCCCGGATCCGTGTGAGGTGACATACACCAGACGCTACTGCGCCGCCGCGCAACGCGTGCAACACGTACGCCGACCGGCGCCGCCGGAACGCGACGCGCCGCGGAATCAGCGGGCCTTCCGGACCGTTCGACCAAGTAGACGGCCGCAGCGCGCCACGATCGGCACTCCTGCCGCAGTCGGCGACGATAGACTGGCCTGGACGTTAGGGGAATACAGAGTGAAAGATCTGGTGGACACCACGGAGATGTATCTCCGCACCGTCTACGAACTGGAGGAGGAGGGCGTCGTCCCGTTGCGCGCGCGCATCGCGGAGCGCCTCGAACAGTCCGGTCCGACCGTGAGCCAGACGGTGGCCCGGATGGAGCGCGACGGCCTGATGCGCGTCGGTGCCGACCGCCGCCTCGAACTCACCGACAAGGGCCGTGAGATCGCCGTGTCGGTGATGCGCAAGCACAGGCTCGCCGAGCGGCTCCTGGTGGATGTGATCGGCCTGGATTGGGAGGACGTGCACGCGGAGGCGTGTCGCTGGGAGCACGTGATGAGCGAGGACGTCGAGCGACGGCTGGTCGCCGTCCTCGGGCGGCCCACCACCTCTCCCTACGGCAACCCCATCCCCGGCCTGACGCATCTGGGAGTGGACCAGCAGCCGCCCGCCGGTTCCGCGCTCACACGCCTGAGCGAGATCCCTCCCGGCACGCCCACGGCGGTGGTCGTGCGCCGCCTGGCCGAGCACGTGCAGGTGGATACCGAGACGCTCGGGGCGCTGCGGGATGTCGGCGTGGTGCCCAACGCCCGCGTGACCGTCAACGTCGACGACGAGGGCGTGCACATCACCGCGGTGGGGCACGAGTCCTTCCTGCTCCCTGAGGACCTGGCGCACGCCGTCCAGGTCGAGGCCATTCCGTGACGCAGGCCTCCGCAGCACGCGCCCCGATGCGGCTGCTCGTGACCGGCGGTGCGGGCTACGTGGGCAGCGCGTGCGCGCGCCTGCTGCTCGAGCGCGGCCACGCGGTGACGGTGCTCGACGACCTGTCGACCGGCAACCGGGACGCCGTGCCCGGCGAGGCCCGGTTCGTCGAGGGTGATGCGGGGGCGGACGCCCCGCGCGTGCTGTCGGAGATGTCCGAGGACGGCCCCGTGGACGGCGTACTGCACTTCGCGGCCATGTCGCTCGTGGGCGAGTCGGTGCAGGCACCGGCGCAATACTGGCGGCGCAATGTGGTCACCACGCTGGCGTTGCTGGACGCCATGCGCGACGCGCAGGTCCCGCGGCTGGTGTTCTCCTCCACCGCGGCCACCTACGGCGAGCCGGACCGGATGCCGATCACCGAGGACGCACCCACCGCCCCCACGAATCCCTACGGCGCGACGAAGCTGGCCATCGACCACGCGATCACCTCGTACGCCGACGCCTACGGCCTGGCGGCCGTGAGCCTGCGGTACTTCAACGTGGCGGGCGCGTACGGCCCGGCGGGCGAGAACCGCGAGGTGGAGACCCACCTCATCCCCCTGGTGCTGCAGACGGCACTCGGCCACCGTGAATCCATCTCCGTTTTCGGCACCGACTGGCCCACCGAGGACGGCACCCCGGTACGCGATTACATCCACGTCCTCGACCTCGCCGAAGCCCACCTGCTGGCGTTGTCCCGGGCCGAGCCCGGATCGCACTCCGTCTACAACCTCGGCAGCGGCACGGGGTTCTCCGTGCGCCAGGTCATCGACGCATGCAGGCGCGTGACCGGCCTGGAGATCCCCGTGGTGGAAGCGCCGCGGCGCGCCGGCGACCCTGCCGTGCTCGTCGCTTCCAGCCGCAAGGCGATGGACGAGCTCGGCTGGCGGCCCGCCCGCACCGGGATCGACGAGATCGTCACCGACGCCTGGCGCTACCTCCGGGATCTGGGCGACCGGGCGAGGTCCGCACGGCAGGCCCGCTGAGCTCCGTCCCCTGCGTGCCGATCCCGCCGGCCTGCCACGGCACGACCAGCCCGGCCGCCGTGCCCGCCTCGATCGCGTACTCGGCGAGTTCCCGGATGCGGTCCGGGTGCAGACCCATCGCCAGGGCATCGTCGAGTCGACGCGCAAGGCCGTGGCGGGGCCGTGACTCGAGCGCCGCGTCCACCGCCACCCCCGCGACCGTCCCGTCGCCGGCGACGTACGCGCAGAAGGCCAGCAGCGCCGCGGCCTCGGCACGCAGCCTGCCGTCCAGGCGGCGGGTGAGGATTCCCCAGAGCCGTCGCGCCGCGTGGCCGTTGCGGCCGATGCTCAGCCCCAGCGCGGCATCGCGCACCTCGCCGGAGCCGATCGCCACCGCCACCCGGGCGAGCATGAACGTCGAGGGCTCCTCTCCCCGCGCCACGCAGGCGACGGCGGACAGCACCTCGCCGAACTCGGCGCTGCGGGCCGTCGCCCCGCCGGCCCCGCGGCGGGGCGGCACGCGTCCGGCGATGCGCTCGATCTCGCCGGCCAGTTCCTCCCGCTGAGCCCGGGGGTCGGCGGCCACCAGCTTTTCGAGCTCAGCCCGTGAGCCGTGGATGGTGCGGCCGTGGAACACATGGGTGGCGGTCAGATCGGAGGCCTGCGGGTCCGGCACGGTGCCGTGACGTTCACCGTCAGGCAGCTCCGCCCACGGCGCGCCGTCCGCCACCGCGGACGTCACCACGGCCCCGACCACGTCGATCGGCGCCGCGCCGAACCGCCGGAGCAGCTGCACGATCAGCCAGTCGTGGCAGGCCTCGGGCCCGGTGGGCCCCTCCCACGCGCCGTCGACGATGACGGCGAGCACGTCGAAGTCCTCATCGGTCCGCATCACGCGGAGCCGGCCGGCCAGGTCGTCGATCGCCTCGGGATGGGCGAGCAGCACCGGCAGATCCTGCCGGAGCGTCGCCACCACCTGCCGGCCCGAGGCGCCGCCGAGGAGCACCAGGACCAGCGAGTCCTCCGGCACGAAGCCCAGCAGCCCGGGCAGGGCGGCGATCAGGTCGCCCGGGCCGCCGAGGCCGATCCGGTCGCGATGCGGTGGGAGGCCGTCGTCTCCGCGGGGCGGGATGTCAGATGTCGAAGTGGTCATGCCGACCACGGTGCCCGCGGCAGCGGACCGTGCGGC
>CAYVJJ010000186.1:0-5623 GCA_964451655.1 uncultured Mycobacteriaceae bacterium
CGGCGTGTTATGATGGGCACATTGAAAGGGGAATCGCACACATGAATTTCAGTGTCGGAGACACCGTTGTTTACCCCCATCATGGCGCGGCGTTGATCGAAGCGATCGAGATGCGGAAGATCAAGGGCGAGGACAAGGAGTACCTGGTGCTCCGCGTCGCGCAGGGTGATCTGACGGTTCGGGTACCGGCGGCCAACGCCGAGTACGTCGGCGTTCGTGACGTGGTCGACCAGGAGGGGCTCGACAAGGTCTTCGAGGTATTGCGGGCGCCGCATACCGAGGAGCCGACGAATTGGTCGCGGCGCTACAAGGCCAACCTGGAGAAGCTCGCTTCGGGCGACGTCAACAAGGTGGCGGAGGTCGTCCGCGACCTGTGGCGGCGCGAGCAGGACCGGGGCCTGTCGGCGGGTGAGAAGCGCATGCTCGCCAAGGCCCGCCAGATCCTGGTGGGGGAGTTGGCGCTCGCTGAGAACACCGACAACGACAAGGCCGAGTCGATCCTCGACGAGGTGCTGGCCACCGCGTCGTGACGGCCGCCGACCCCGAGCGGGCCGGACTGCGCACAGATTCCACGGCCGGCGGCGGGACAGTCATCGCACTGGTTCCCGCCGCCGGTCGTGGTGTGCGACTGGGGTCCGAGGAGCCCAAGGCCTTCGTGCCGATCGCGGGGGTGCCGATGCTGCGCCGTGCCGTGGAAGGGCTGGTCGCGTCGGGCAGTGTCGACGGCGTGGTGGTGATCGTCCCCGCCGGTTACGCCGAGCGTGCGCGCGCGATGCTGGCCGGGACCGACGCCGCCTCCCTGCATCTGGGGGTGCGGGTGGCCGTGGGCGGCGCTGAGCGGTCCGATTCCGTGCGTGCGGGCCTGGCGGAGGCGCGGGGCGCGGAGTTCGTGCTGGTGCACGACGCGGCGCGGGCCCTCACACCTCCCGAGGCGGTGGCGCGGGTCGTCGGCGCCCTGCGGGCAGGCGCGCAGGCGGTGATTCCGGGGGTCCCGGTGACCGACACCGTCAAGTCGGTCACGGGGGCCCGCGGCGGTGTCGCGGTGACCGGAACCCCCGACCGCTCGGGCCTGCGGGCGGTGCAGACACCGCAGGGATTCCGCGCCGACATACTGCGCCGGGCCCACGACGGCCGCGGCGACGCGACCGATGACGCAGGCCTCGTCGAGCAGCTCGGAGTCACCGTCAGCGTGGTCCCCGGTGCGGACACCGCCTTCAAGATCACGGGCCCGCTGGATCTGATGCTGGCGGAGGCGCTCGTCGCCCGGCAGGGGCCGACGGCCAAGGAGGCCGCACAGCCGACGGAACGGAAGGGATCGCCGATGGGTCCGGAGCGGACCTCGCCATCCGCGCACAGGGTGGGCACGGGCACGGACGTGCACCGTGTGGAGAAGGGGAGGCCCTGTTGGGTCGCCGGCCTGCATTTCCCCGACGACGACGGCTGCGCGGGCCACTCCGACGGCGACGTGGCGGCGCACGCGCTCTGCGATGCCCTGCTGTCCGCCGCGGGGGTCGGTGACCTGGGCGCCGTGTTCGGGACCGACCGGCCGGAGTGGTCCGGCGCGTCCGGAACCGCGATGCTCATCGAGGTCCGGAGGCTGCTGAGTGCGCAGGGGTACGCCCTCGGGAACGCCGCCGTGCAGGTGGTGGGCAACCGGCCGCGGCTGGGCTCGCGCCGCACCGAGGCGGAGGCGGTCCTGTCCGAGGTGCTCGGCGGGCCGGTGTCCGTGTCGGCGACCACCACCGACGGCCTGGGATTCACCGGGCGGGGTGAGGGACTCGCGGCGACGGCGACGGCGCTGCTCGTGCCGGCGCCGTAGCGGCCCCGCCGCGCCGCTGCTCCATGCGTGCACGGGGCGGGGCGCATGCACAAAAACCGAGCACTACCAGTAGGATCGACGCCTGTGACGCTGCACCTTTACGACACCGAGACACGGGAACTGCGCCCGTTCACCCCGCTGGTCCCCGGGGTCGCGTCGATCTACCTGTGCGGCGCCACCGTCCAGGGCGAGCCGCACATCGGGCACGTCCGCAGCGGTGTCGCGTTCGACGTCCTGCGGCGATGGCTGCTGGCGCGGGGGCTGGATGTGCGCTTCGTCCGCAACGTCACCGACATCGACGACAAGATCCTGCGCAAGGCCTCCGACGCCGGCCGCCCGTGGTGGGAATGGGCCGCCACCTACGAGCGCGCCTTCTCCCGCGCCTACGACCGGCTGAACGTGCTGCCGCCGTCGGTGGAGCCGCGCGCCACCGGCCACATCACCCAGATGGTGGAGCTGATGCAGCGTCTGCTCGATGCGGGCCGCGCCTACGCGGCAGGCGGCGACGTGTATTTCGACGTGCGCAGCTTCCCCGAGTACGGCCGCCTGTCGGGGCACCGGCTCGAAGACGTGCACCAGGGTGAGAGCGCCGGCGAGTTCAAGCGCGACCAGCGCGACTTCACGCTGTGGAAGGCGGCGAAGCCGGGCGAGCCGTCCTGGCCCACGCCGTGGGGGGACGGGCGGCCCGGGTGGCACCTCGAATGCTCGGCGATGGCCACGGCTTATCTGGGCGGATCGTTCGACATCCACTGCGGGGGAATGGACCTGGTATTCCCGCACCACGAGAACGAGCGCGCGCAGAGCAGAGGGGCCGGGGACGGTTTCGCCCGGACCTGGCTGCACAACGGCTGGGTCACCATGGGCGGAGAGAAGATGAGCAAATCGCTGGGCAACGTGCTCTCGATCCCCAACGTGCTCACCCGGGTCCGCCCGCAGGAACTGCGCTATTACCTGGGCAGTGCGCACTATCGCTCGATGCTCGAGTACTCCGAGACCGCATTGCAGGACGCGGCCGCCGCCTACCGCAAGATCGAGGCGTTCGTGCGGCGGGTGGAGGATCGCGTGGGCCCCGTCGAAACGGGCGGGTTGCCAGAGGGTTTCGCGGCGGCGCTCGACGACGATCTGGGTGTTCCCGCCGCCCTCGCCGTCCTGCACGGCACGGTCACCGACGGCAATCGGGCGCTCGAGTCCGGCGACCACGCCGGTGCGGCGACGGCTGCGTCGGAAGTGCGGGCGATGACCGGCATCCTGGGTGTGGACCCGCTCGACGAGCACTGGGCCGAGTCGGGCGCGGTGTCCGACGACGCCCCGGCCGTCGCAGCACTCGACGCGCTCATCACCGAGCAGCTCGAGCTGCGCGCGCGGGCCCGGGCGTCGAAGGACTGGGCCGTCGCGGACGAGGTGCGTGACAGGCTCGCGTCCGCCGGCGTCGAGATCACCGACACGCCGGAGGGGCCGGAGTGGTCGTTGCGCGCGGGCTCCGCCGCGGCGGAGGGGGCGCAGTGACGATCGCACACCGCACATCCCCGACTGCGGGCGGCGGCCCGGCGCGCACCCGCTCCGCCGGCCCTACCCCGGCGCGAATCGATTCGGAAGGCACCACCAGTGGCTGGTAACTCGTCCCGGCGCGGCGCGATCCGCAAATCCGGCACCAAGAAAGGGCAGGTGTCCGGCTCCGGCGGCAAGGGACGCAGGAGCCTGCGCGGCCGCGGCGCAACGCCGCCGAAAGAGATGCGGCCGCACCACCCCGCGGCCAAGAAGCAGGCGCAGTCTTCCGGCCGTCCGCCGTCCGGGCGACCGCAGGCGGGCGGCCGCGGGGCCGGGCGCCAGTCCGGCTCCCGCAGAGGCGAACCCGCCCATGAGAATGTGCTGGGACGCAATGCGGTGATCGAATGCCTGCGGTCGGAGGTGCCCGCCACCGCACTATTCGTCGCGGTGGGCACCGAGAACGATGAGCGTCTGACCGAGGCGGTGCAGCGGGCCGCCGAGGCAGGGATCTCGATCCAGGAAGTGCCGCGCACCGACCTGGACCGCATGTCCAACGGCGGCGTGCACCAGGGGATGGCACTGCAGATCCCGCCGTTCTCCTACTCGCACCCGGACGACCTGCTGGCGCGGGCGCGGGCGGCGGGGGGTGCGCCGCTGATCGTGGCCCTCGACAACATCACCGACCCGCGCAACCTCGGCGCGGTGATCCGCTCGGTGGCGGCCTTCGGCGGCGACGGGGTGCTGATCCCCGAGCGGCGCAGCGCATCCGTCACCGCAGTCACCTGGCGCACGAGTGCCGGCGCGGCCGCGCGGATCCCGGTGGCCAAGGCCACGAACATGACCCGCACGCTCAAAGCGTGGCAGAAGGCCGGGCTGCAGGTTGCCGGACTCGACGCCGGGGGCGACACCGGTATCGACGACCTGGACGTGGCCACCGACCCGCTGGTGCTCGTCGTGGGGTCGGAGGGCAAGGGGCTTTCCCGCCTCGTCCGGGAGACCTGCGATCGCATCGTCAGCGTGCCGATGGCGGGGGAGATGGAGTCGCTCAACGCCTCCGTCGCGGCCGGCGTGGTCCTCGCGGAGGTGGCGCGACTGCGCCGGGTGTCGTGAAACACCGGTCGGGCCTTGTGAGTATCGGTAGGAATGCGAGGCAAGCGCCCCGGCCGATCAGTCTGTCAGCGCCGGCATCATGACATCGCGCATCGGGCGGATCGCGCGGTCGAACGTCGCCCAGTTGTGCAGGCCGGTGGGCAGATAGTCGATCGTCGCGTCCTCACGCATACCGACGTCCGAGAGCCGTCGGTCCATCGCGACGGTGCAGGCGTGCACTCCCTGTTCCAGTGCTGCGCCCTGCGCGAACGGCAGCGCCTGACGCTGGTACTCCACGGTCCAGGTGTCGGGCCCCGGGATGCCGGTGGCTGCGGAGAAGTAGAGCGCCTTGCCGCGGAGCGCACCGATGTGGGCGAGGCTGTCGTGCGCCGCGTATGCGGGCGTGTTGCGCCGGTTGCCCCACATGTTGGCGATGGCGCCGCCGCGCGTCTCCACCGTCACTTTGGCCAGCAGGAAGCCGAGGTCGTCGGTGGGGTCGTAGCAACCACTGATCGCGCCCACCGTGTCGTACAGGTCCGGGTGATGCTCGGCGATGTCCACGGCGCTGGCTGCGCCCATGGACAGGCCGGCGATGCCACGCCTGCCGTTGAACGCCACCTCATGCCGGGTCCCGTCGACGGTGACCGGACCGTGCTCGATCACCTGCGGCAATTCCTCGGTGATGAAGGTCTCCCACTTGTTGCGCAGCAGCACCGGGTCGTCGTTCTGCCAGTCGGCGTGCAGGGACGCCACCGCGCCCTGCACGGCGACGAGGGTGACCTGGTCGTCGCCGAAGACCTCGCGGGTGCTGCCGGCCGTGTACCAGCCGCTGGGGTACGGGGAATCCACACCGTCGAGCAGGTAGATCAGGGGCGATGGAGCGCTCCGGTCGCGCGGGTGCCAGATCTCGACGGGCACGATCCGGTCCATGGCGGGGGACGAGACCCACCAGCGCTCGAACCGTGCGTTGCCCTTGAGGTCCCCCCAGTCGCTGCCTTCCACCTTGATCACCGCCACCTCGGTGACGGGAGGGTTCTCCATCGGCAGCGGAGGCTGCGGCGCGTTCAGGTTCTGGAATTGCGGCGGCAGCTGCGGCAGAGTGCCCAGACCGGCGAGGCTCGACATGCCGGTGGAGCCGGTGGACCCGATCGCGCCGGTGGACGCCGCCGAACCGGACGGGTCGACGCTGCCGGCGGAGCCGAGGGGGCCCGAGCCGGACGAACCACC
>CAYVJJ010000187.1:0-5620 GCA_964451655.1 uncultured Mycobacteriaceae bacterium
GCGCCTCCCAATCGGCGCGGTCCTGGGAGAAGTCGATGCTGCGCGGGTCCCAGAAATGCGCGTTGCCTTTGGTGAACAGGCGCAGCGGCATCGACTGCCAGTTGAGACCGCCGGAACGGAGCGTCGCGAAGTCCTCCCGCAGGTCCGGCACCTGGACAGTGCCCGCCTCCGCGGGGTCGATCGATTGCGTGGTCATGGACAGAACCTCCCGGAGGCCGACGTCGGAACCGCTGAGGCGATCCGCCTGCGCACCGCGCAGCCGCCACAGGCACCTGCCTGCGGGGCGGTGAGATCGCCGTCACATTCAACGATACGCACATGCACACATAACAGCAGCGGAATCGGACGGCCGCCCGGAAGCACACCGTCGGCGCTCCGGGCCACCGGTGTCAGGACGGCGGCGCCGCGACCCTCCCCAGCACCACCGGATTCTCGCCGGCCGGCCCCGCGGGACCGACGGAAAGCGCCCCGGCCAGCTCCGCGCGGGCCTCGGGCAGGCGTTCCGGCGTGTCGGTCCGCAGGGTCACCGCGGCGTCGGACGGGCGCACCCGGTCTCCGGGCCGCACGTGGATGACGATGCCCGCGCCGGCCTGCACCGCGTCCCCCGGCGCCCGCCGCCCGGCACCCAGGATGCGCGCGGCTTCACCGACGGCGCGTGCGTCCAGCCGCGTGACCGCCGTGCCGCGGCCGTCGCCGAGGGCCGCCCCCTCTCCCGCGGGCGCACCGAGCAGGTCGCGCACCCGCACCTCCTCGACGTGCCGGGCCTGTGGAAGCGGGGCGTCGGGGTCACCGCCCTGCGCAGCGATCATCCTGCGCCAACGGTCCATCGCCGATCCGTCGGCCAGGCGGTCCGCGGGGTCCACCCCGTCCAGTCCCGCCGCGGCCAGCATCTCCCGCGCCAACGCCAGCGTCAGCGCCACCACGTCCCGAGGGCCGCCGCCGGCGAGCACCTCGACGGCCTCCGCCACCTCCACCGCATTGCCGACGGCCGCCCCCAACGGCGTATCCATCGCAGTGATCAGAGCCGTGGTCCGCACTCCGGCATCGGCGCCGATCGCCACCATCGCCTCGGCGAGCCCGCGCGCTGCCCGGACATCGGGCATGAACGCACCCGACCCCGCCTTCACGTCCAGGACCAGCGCCCCGGCCCCCTCGGCCAGCTTCTTGCTCATGATCGACGCCGCGATCAGGGGGGTGGACTCCACGGTGCCGGTGATGTCGCGGAGCGCATACATGGCCCGGTCGGCGGGCGCCAGTGCCTCCCCGGCGGCGCACACCACGGCCCCGACGTCGGACAATTGGCGCAGGAACGCATCCATCGGCACATCGGCGCGCCATCCGGGGATGGCCTCGAGCTTGTCCAGCGTGCCGCCCGTGTGCCCCAGCGCCCGGCCGGACAGTTGCGGGACGGCGGCGCCGCAGGCCGCCACCAGCGGAGCGAGGGGCAGAGTGATCTTGTCGCCCACCCCTCCGGTCGAGTGCTTGTCCACCGTGCGCAGCCGCCGCCCGTCCCGCCGCAGGCCGGTGAGATCGGCCGTCGCACCGCTGGCCCGCATCGCCGATTCGAGCGCGGCGGTCTCGCGCCGGTCCATGCCCCGCAGCACGATCGCCATGAGCAGCGCGGCCATCTGGACGTCGGCGAATTCCCCGGCGGTGTAGGCGCGCACCGCCCACCGGATCTGCTCGTCGGTCAGCGCGTGGCCGTCGCGCTTGCGGGCGATGATGCTCACCGGGTCCATCGGCGCACCTCCCCCGCGGCGATCTCGGCGGGGCCGAAGGCGTCCGGCAGCAAAGCGTCGAGGGTGCGCGGTTCAGCGCCGGGGCCGGTGTCGATGCGCAACTGCGCGCCGCCGTGCTCCAGCAGGACCTGCCGGCATCGCCCGCACGGCATCAGCGCGCCCCCGCCGGCACCGGTGCAGGAGACCGCCAGCAGCCGTCCGCCTCCGGAGGCGAATAGGTTACCGACCAGTACGTTTTCAGCGCAGACCGTCAGGCCCAGTGAGACATTTTCCACATTGCAGCCGACCACCACGCGACCGTCGTCCACCAGGCCCGCCGCCCCCACCGCGAAACCCGAGTAGGGCGCGTAGGCGCGGCCCATCGCAGTGAAAGCACTCGTGCGCAGGACTTTCCAATCGATGTCGGTCACATCGTCCATCGTGCCATCGCCCGTGGGCGACGCAGTCGACGACAGCGGTGACCGGCATCTTAGTTTGCTTAGCCTGCACTAACTCACTGGCCGCTTATACACGATGCGGGTATATCCGATTAGTTACCTCACTACGCTGGGTCTACAGTTCATCTGTCGGTTCAGGTTCTCGTCGAGCCCCGAGGCCCCGCCGGTAGGACTCCCGCGTCCCCCACGGCACCTGCTTCGTCTCGCGGCCGCCGAAACACCACAGACGTTGGAGGCAGAGCACTCGATGACCAGCACGCAAGAAGTCGCCCTCACCAGAGAGCGCACACGATCCTTCTACCGGGGCGATCCCGGAATGTGGTCCTGGGCCCTGCACCGGATCACCGGTGTCGCCACCTTCTTCTTCTTGTTCGTCCACGTGCTGGACACCGCGCTCGTGCGCGTGAGTCAGGATGCGTACAACGACGTCATCGGCACCTACCAGAACCCGATCGTCGCGCTCATGGAGCTCACGCTCGTGGCGGTCGTGCTCTACCACGGCCTCAACGGCGTACGGATCATCCTGGTGGACTTCTGGTCCAAGGGCTGCCGCTACCAGCGCCAGATGCTCTGGACCGTCGGCGTCGTCTGGCTCGTCGTGATGATCCCGGCCACCGTCCGCGTCATCCAGCAGATCATGAAGGGGATCTCATAATGTCCGCCGAAGCCCCCATCATGGGTCGTTCCTATGACCGTCCCGCGAGTCTCGACAACCCGCGTTCGCCCCGCCGGCCGCGCCGCGGCGGCTTCGAGATGGCCGCGTGGGTGTTCATGCGCGTCTCCGGCGTCGCGCTGCTGATCCTGGTCCTCACGCACCTGACGATCATGCTCATGGTCAGCGACGGTGTGCACCGCATCAACTTCGCCTTCGTCGCGGACCGCTGGACCAACCCGTTCTGGCAGATCTGGGACCTGGTCATGCTGTGGCTGGCCATGCTGCACGGCGGCAACGGCCTGCGCACCGTGATCGCGGACTACTCCCGCAAGGACTCCACACGGTTCTGGCTGACGACGGTGCTCGTCGTCGCGATGGTCCTGATCATGGCGATCGGCACCTACGTCATCTTCTCGTTCGACCCCAACATCAAGATCAGCTGACCTCCGGGGAGCAGAAACTTCATGCCAGAATCGCAAGAGCTGCATCAACACCGTTATGACGTGGTCATCGTCGGCGCCGGCGGCGCCGGCATGCGCGCCGCCATCGAGGCCGGACCGCGCGCCCGCACGGCAGTGCTGACGAAGCTGTACCCCACCCGCTCCCACACCGGGGCCGCCCAGGGCGGTATGTGCGCCGCGTTGTCCAACGTCGAGGAGGACAACTGGGAGTGGCACACCTTCGACACCATCAAGGGCGGGGACTACCTCGTCGACCAGGACGCCGCCGAGATCATGGCCAAGGAGGCCATCGACGCGGTGATGGACCTGGAGAAGATGGGTCTGCCGTTCAACCGCACCCCCGAGGGACGGATCGACCAGCGCCGCTTCGGCGGGCACACCCGTGACCACGGCAAGGCGCCCGTCCGGCGCGCCTGCTACGCCGCCGACCGCACGGGCCACATGATCCTGCAGACGCTCTATCAGAACTGCGTCAAGCACGACGTCGAGTTCTTCAACGAGTTCTACGCGCTCGACGTGTGCCTGACCGACACCGACGAGGGGCCCGTCGCCACCGGCGTGGTCGCCTACGAGCTGGCCACCGGCGAGGTCCACGTCTTCCACGCCAAGGCGGTCGTCTTCGCCACCGGCGGTTCGGGCCGGATGTACAAGACCACGTCCAACGCGCACACCCTCACCGGCGACGGCATGGGGATCATCTTCCGCAAGGGCCTGCCGCTGGAGGACATGGAGTTCCACCAGTTCCACCCGACGGGGCTGGCCGGGCTGGGCATCCTCATCTCCGAGGCGGTCCGCGGCGAGGGCGGCATCCTGCGCAACGTCGACGGCGAACGCTTCATGGAGCGCTACGCCCCCACGATCAAGGACCTCGCCCCGCGCGACATCGTCGCCCGCTCGATGGTCCTCGAGGTGATGGAGGGCCGCGGCGCGGGACCCAACAAGGACTACGTGTTCCTCGACGTCACCCACCTGGGCGAGGACGTGCTCAACGAGAAGCTCCCGGACATCACGGAGTTCTCCCGCACGTACCTGGGTGTCGACCCGGTCACCGACCCGGTGCCGGTGTACCCCACGTGCCACTACGTGATGGGCGGCATCCCGACCAACGTCCACGGCCAGGTGCTGCGCAACGACGACGAGGACCTGATCCCCGGCCTGTACGCGGCCGGGGAGTGCGCGTGCGTGTCGGTGCACGGCGCCAACCGCCTGGGCACCAACTCGCTGCTGGACATCAACGTGTTCGGCCGCCGCGCCGGCATCGCCGCCGCCGAGTACGCCCACTCGCACGACTTCGTCGACCTGCCGGAGGATCCGGCGCGCATGGTCATCGACTGGCTCGCCCAGATCCTGTCCGACCACGGCAACGAGCGCGTCGCGGACATCCGCAAGGAACTGCAGGCGACGATGGACTCCAACGCGCAGGTGTTCCGCACCGAGGACACGCTCAACACGGCGCTCGAGGACGTGCGCGCCCTCAAGGAGCGCTACAACCACATCGTGGTCCACGACAAGGGCCGCCGGTTCAACAGCGATCTCCTCGAGGCGATCGAGCTGGGCTTCCTGCTCGAACTCGCGGAGGTCACCGTGGTGGGCGCGCTCAACCGCAAGGAGACCCGCGGCGGACACGCACGCGAGGACTACCCCAAGCGCGACGACGCCAACTACATGTGGCACACCATGGCCTACAAGGAGGGCGAGGGTCTGCTCTCCGGGATCCGGCTCGGCCACAAGCCGGTTGTCCAGACCCGCTACGAGCCGATGGAGCGTAAGTACTGATGGCTGACACCGCTGTTATCTCCGCACCGCCGAAGGGGGATCCGGAGCTGCCGCCGCCGCCCGAGGGCGCGGTGATGGTCACCCTGAAGATCGCGCGCTTCAACCCCGAGGACGGCAAGGGCGCCCACTGGGACCAGTTCCAGGTGCCCGCGCTGCCGTCGGACAGGCTGCTGAACCTGCTGCTGTACGTCAAGGGCTACCTCGACGGGTCGCTGACCTTCCGCCGCTCCTGCGCCCACGGCGTCTGCGGCTCGGACGCCATGCGCGTCAACGGGGTCAACCGCCTCGCGTGCAAGCTGCTGATGAAGGACATGCTGCCCAAGGACGGCAAGCCCGTCACCATCACGATCGAGCCGCTCAAGGGCCTGCCGTGCCTGAAGGACCTGATCGTGGACATGGAGCCGTTCTTCGAGGCCTACCGCGCGATCAAGCCGTACCTGATCACGTCCGGCAACGAGCCCACCCGCGAGCGCATCCAGTCGCAGGCGGACCGTGCGCGCTTCGACGACACCACCAAGTGCATCCTGTGCGCGTGCTGCACCAGCTCGTGCC
>CAYVJJ010000188.1:0-5550 GCA_964451655.1 uncultured Mycobacteriaceae bacterium
TTCACCGACAGCGGCGGGTTCCAGGTGCTGTCGTTGGGGGCGGGCTTCAAGAAGGTGCTCGCGATGGAATCGGTGAGCGTGCAGGCCGACGACGTCATCGCGGCAGGCAAGGAGCGCCTCGCGCATGTCGACGACGACGGCGTCACCTTCAAATCCCATCTCGACGGGTCCCGCCACCGGTTCACCCCCGAGGTGTCCATGGGGATCCAGCACCGTCTGGGTGCGGACATCATCTTCGCCTTCGATGAGCTCACCACGCTGATGAACACGCGCGGGTACCAGGAGGAGTCGGTGGAGCGCACCCGGCGGTGGGCGCAACGCTGCCTCGACGAGCACCGCCGGCTCACCCTGGAACGCTCCGGCAGGCCCCCGCAGGCGCTGTTCGGGGTGGTGCAGGGGGCGCAGTACGAGGATCTGCGCAGGCAGGCGGCGCGCGGCCTGGAGGTGTTGCGCGACTCGGACGGCAACGGGTTCGACGGGTACGGGATCGGCGGCGCGCTGGAGAAACGCAATCTGGGGACCATCGTCGGATGGGTCAGCGAGGAACTGCCCGAGCACAAGCCGCGCCACCTGCTGGGGATCAGCGAGCCGGAGGATCTGTTCGTCGCCGTCGAGAACGGGGCGGACACGTTCGACTGCGTCCAGCCGTCCCGGGTGGCCCGTAACGGCGCGGTGTATGCGGTGGACGGGCGGTACAACGTCACGACCGCGCGGAACCGTCGGGACTTCGGTCCCCTCGATCCCGCCTGCGACTGCTACACCTGCGCCCACTACTCGCGTGCCTATATGCACCACCTGTTCAAAGCCAAGGAGCACCTCGCGGCGACGCTGGCGACGATCCACAACGAGAGGTTCACCGTCCGCCTGGTGGACGGCATCCGCGAGTCCATCGACAACGGCGACTATCCGGAGTTCAAAGAGCAGACGCTCGGACGGTTCGCGGCGGCGCGCTGACATGCGGAGCCGGACCGCGCGCCGTGCAGCCGACGGCCCGTGCGGCGGCCGGGGCCGGCTCTCAGCGGGGCGCGTAGCTCGGTTCGCGCTTCTTGATCGCGGCGATCACGCGGTAGGTGACCGGCAGCAGAAGTACCTCGACAGCGGTCTTGTACACGAACCCCAGTACCACGTAGGTCACCATGTCGCCCGTCGTCGAGAGCCCGATGGCGCCCGCCGCGATCAGGCAGAACACCAGGGTGTCCGCGAACTCGCCGGCGACCGTGGAGCCGATCAGGCGTGCCCACAGGTGCCGCTCGCGGGTGTATTCCTTGATCCGCACCAGAACATAGGCGTTGAGAGTCTGCCCCACGAGATATCCGGCGAGGCTCGCGGCGAGCACCTGGAAGAACGCCTGCGTGACGGTGTCGAAGGATTCCTGGTTCTCATAGAAGTCCGCCGCCGGCAGGATCGAGGTCACCCAGAACGCGAGCGCACCGAGACCCGCCACCCCGAACCCGAGATAGATGCCGCGGCGGGCGGCACGGAATCCGTAGACCTCGCTGAGGACGTCGCCGAGGACGTACGCGAGCGGGAACAGGAAGAATCCGCCGTCGGTGATGATCGACCATCCGCCGACGATCGGCCCGAACTCCACGCCCTTGGTGGCGCAGATGTTGGAGATGAGCAGCAGCGGCGCGAAGACCGCGATGATCGTCGGATAATACGAGCGCGTGACGGTGGCGAAAGCGGCCCCGGAGGGGCCCGGATCCCGTTCGGAGGACGTCACATGCTGTGTCACGTCCTCAATTGAAGCATTCCCCCCGGTAGACCCACGGCTCCAGGGGGAGCGCTGCGGGGTCGAACCGCTCCAGGAGGACCGCCGTCGTGACCGTCTCGCCGTCGGCGGCCAGACGCAGCGATCGTGCGAGTGCGCCCAGGACGCGGTCCGCCATCTCGTCGCCGAGGCTCCGGCCGGCGGCGATGTCCTCCAGGGTCACGGCGCCGTCACGCTTGGCCAGGCGCTTCCCTCCGGGCCCCAGCACCAGCGGCACGTGCGCGTACTCGGGCACGGGCAGTCCCAGCAGGGTGGCGAGGTACGCCTGCCGCGGCGAGGAGCTGAGCAGGTCGTCACCGCGCACGACCTGGTCGACGCCCTGGGCCGCGTCGTCCACGACCACGGCCAGGTTGTAGGCGGGGGTGCCGTCCCCGCGGCGCAGGACCAGGTCGTCGACCACGCCCGTGTACGCACCGCGCAACCCGTCGGCGACAGTGAACGCGTCGACGCCGCTGCGCAGCCGCAGTGCCGGATGCGGGCGCTCGGCCCGGCGCTCCTCGCGCTCGGCGGCGGTGAGGTTCCGGCAGGTGCCCGGGTAGGCGCCCTCGGGCGCGTGCGGCGCCGACGGGGCCTGCCGGATCTCCCGGCGGGTGCAGAAGCACTCGAAGGTCAGTCCCGCGGCGGCGAGCCGGCCGATGGCCGCGTCGTACCGTTCCCGCCTGCGCGACTGGTGTGCGACGGTGCCGTCCCAATCCAGCCCTATCGCGCGCAGATCGGCCAGTTGGCGTTCCTCCGCGCCGGGACGCACCCGGTCCAGGTCCTCCATGCGCATCAGAAAGCGGCGGCCGGTGCTGCGCGCGAACAACCATGCCAGCAGGGCGGTCCGGAGGTTCCCGAGGTGGAGATCGCCGGACGGGCTCGGGGCGAACCGGCCGGCTCCCGGCCCTGCCGGACCGTCGGGGGGCGGGGGCGCAGTCATCGACTCCGATTGTGCCGGGCGGCGCGTCCCGCAGTGTGAGCGGCCCGGAGTCAATACGGTGGATGTGCCGGAGGCGACCGCCACCGGCCGCCGGGCCGCCGCCATCGGGCCGGCGAACCCGTGCGGGTGGCAGGAGGGTACGAATGGATCCGAGAAAGCTGTTGGCGGAGGCGCTGGGGACGGCGCTGCTGGTGTTCGTCGGCGTCGGCGTGGCCACGCTGTCGTTCGGTTTCGGCCTGACCGGGCAGTCCCCGGCGGCGGGCATCGTGGCGACCGCCCTGGCGTTCGGCCTGATCATGCTGATCATGGCCTACGCGATCGGTCCGATCTCCGGTGCGCACATCAACCCGGCGGTGACGCTCGGGTTCCTCGTCTCCGGTCGGATGAAGGTCGGCGAGGCCGTCGCGTACTGGGTCGCGCAGATCGCGGGCGGCATCATCGGCGCCGGGGTGCTGCGCGGCATTTTCGCCACCACCGACATCTACGACACCGACAAGGTGGGCCTGGGCGCCAACGGCTGGGGCCAGGAGTCCTCGTTCATCGGGGTGGATTGGGTCGGCGCGTTCTTCGCGGAGATCGTGCTGACGTTCATCTTCGTGGGAGTGGTGCTGGCGGTGACCAGCAAGCTGGCGTCGACGACGGCCTCGGGCGCCGCGATCGGGCTCGCGCTGGCGACGGTGCATCTGGTGGGTGTCGCGATCACCGGCACCTCGGTGAACCCGGCGCGCAGCATCGGCCCCGCCATCTTCGTCGGCGGTGATGCACTCAACCAGCTGTGGCTGTTCGTCGTCGCCCCGCTGATCGGCGGTGCGCTCGCGGCGGTCGTGGTGTGGTTCCTGTACTCGGGGCGGTACTCCGAGGACGCGGAGGTCTTCGAGGAGGAGACCGTGGTGGAAGGCCCTGCGGCGAAGGGCTGACGCGCTCGACGCCTTGTCCTCGACGCCTTGTCCTCGGCACCTTCTCGAGGCGATGGCACGGCGCCGGTGCCGGGACGGAGCGATCCGTCCCGGCACCGGCGCGTGTGCGTGGGCGGTCAGTCCCGCAGTGCGCCGAGGTCGGTGCGCAACAGCATCACGTTGTAGTCCGACCACGTGGTGCCGGTGAAGTACAGGGTGCTCTCACCGGAGGCGTTGGACGCCGGGTGCATGAACGCGCCGTAGAACGCCGGCACCTCAAGAGGGTTGATCAGCGTGGTGGTGTCGCTCCACGGTCCCGTGAGCGTGTCCGCGGTGCGCACGACGAGCCCCTTGAGGGGGTGCGTGTACATGGCGATGTACTTGCCCAGGTACTCGTTGTAGGCGACCGACAGTTCGCTCACTTTGCCGCCGATCACCGTCGACGCCTGCGCCGGCGACGACGCCCACCCGGTGCCGTCCCAGTACGTGTAGGCGGAGGCGTTCGCGATGTCCTTCTGCCGCACGCGTGACAGGTAGGCGGAGCCGCTTCGTCCGGACGGCGTGCCGAAGGAGTAGATGTAACTGTCGGGATCCCGGATGTCGGCGCCGTGCTCCCGCACGAAGGCGCTCATCTGGAAGTTCTCGTTTCCGGCAGTGGGGAATCGCACCGAGCTCATCGCCGCCTGCGCGGTCTTGAAGGCCTGCGTGCCGGTATCCGGAGAGGCGTTCGCGACCATGTCCATGACGGAGCCGAAGGTGGGGGTGATCCAGGTGTCGCCGTTGTCGTCGGAATAGGCGATCGCCGAGTAGTTGGTGGTCCATTCGCCGGGCAAGCCCCAGCTCTTGACGGACATGAACGCGAGGTACTGGCGGAAGCCGTTCTCGGCGTCCGCGTCGGGGACGGCGATGCCCGCGGTCGGGATGACGGTCTTCTCGATGCCGTCCTGCTTGAGGCTCGGCAGAATCTCCCTGGCCTGTCCGGGCGACGCCATGGCGGCGCTGCTGATGTCCATGCCGTCGGAGAGTTCCGCGTCGTCACTGCGCAGAAGGACGTTGGAGCGCCAGCGCCCCACGAGCCCGTTGCACACGGGGTCGTCATTGGCGCCGGTGGTGTCCCCGAACGCGAGCATCGTCTGCCCGGCGCCGTTGTCCCACATGATCCCGAGGTCGGTGCCCAGCACGTTGAACCGCGGGACGGTCTTGTTCGTGCTCGACGGACCGGTGATGTGCGAGACGGCCTCCGTGGCGCCGCCGACGTAGGGGAGCATGCCGTCCTGGCCGTTGATCCAGGGGACGGGGTGCATGGGACCGCCGGAGGAGCCCACACTGCCGCTGCCCGTCGTACCGGTGCTGCCGACCGCGCAGCCCGCAGAGCCCCCGATGCTGCCGCCGAGCCCGGTGCTGCCCAGGCTCGACAGGCTGCCGCCGCCCTCGACCGACTGCGTCAGCGCGCCGATGCCGGCGCTTCCCGCGGTCCCGATGCTCCCGACCGGGCCCAGGCTCTCGGAGCCGTGTTCGCCCAGGCTCGTCCCATCGAGGCTCGACTGATCGGTGACGCTGCCCATCGACCCGTTGTCCACGGGCGCGGACACCGCCGGCGCGGCGGTGAGCGTCGCCAGCACCGTCGCCGCGGAGATGCCGGCGGCGGTGGTGAGTGCGGCAGGCCGTCGGCCGCGTCGGGTCCGCAGTGGGGCCGGGTGGTCTGGCATCGGGTTCCTCTTTCTATGCCGGGCTGTGCGCTCCAGCCGGTGCGCGACCGGAATTCTATGTTCATGAGATAACTGTGCGGGAGGCCGCCCTGCCGGTTCGGGACTCCCGCACTGCGGAACCGTAGTGCCCGGAGCGCGCGGCCGGGGCGGTGATGCGAAAAACGCCCGCGGACCGTATCGGGTCCGCGGGCGTTCTTCACGGCGGAGGATAGGGGATTCGAACCCCTGAGGGCGTTAACCCAACCCGCGTTCCAG
>CAYVJJ010000189.1:0-2975 GCA_964451655.1 uncultured Mycobacteriaceae bacterium
CCTCACCCCATCGGGTCGTCGGCCCCGCCGCGCGCGGGCCCCTCGAACGGCGGGTACTTGTCCGCCCACCGCTCCAGCCGCCAGCCGCCGTCGGGCGTGGGTGCGAGCACCACGGCGTCGGTGTTGTTGAGGTGGTTGGTGACGGCGAAGGCCGGGTCCACGTCGCTCATGGCGGTGACCGCCAGCCGGATGATCGCGCCGTGGCTCACCACCACCAGGTCACCGGCGGCCTCCGACCCGTTCAGGTGGGCGGCGCGCAGTTCGTCGATCTGCGGCAGGTAGCGGCCCAGCGCGTCACGCCCGCTCTCACCGCCGGGGATGCGCTCGTCCAGGTCGCCCTTGTACCAGTGCCGGAACACCTCGACGAACACCTTGTGGGCGTCCTCGTCGGAGCGGCCCTCCAGGTCGCCGGCCTGCACCTCGTGCAGCCCCTCGACCACTTCCAGGCCGCGGTCCACCGTCTCCGAGACGGGCGTGGCCGTCTGCCGCGCCCGCAGCGCCACCGACGACGCCAGCAGCGCCGGGCGATCCCCGGTCGACAGGCTCTCCGCGAGATCGCGGGCCTGCTGTTCGCCCAGGTCGGTCAGCGCGGCCCCCGGCGGCCGGGTGTCGAGCTGCTTGGCGACGTTGGCCGAAGTCTGCCCGTGGCGCACCAGGATGAGCCGCCCGCTCATGTCGCCTCCCGTCCCTGCCGCATCCGATCCAGCCAGTCCACGGTCTCATGGTCAGGCGGCGGCGGAGAGCCCTCACCGTGCGATGCCGGCCACGATCCCAGGAACCGCACCTCGGCGGTGGTGCGGTGCAGCGCCTTGAGCACCTCGGCCACGGGGGTGTCGTCGATGTGCCCGGTGCAGTCGAGCTGGAAGTAGTAGTTGCCCAGCCCGGAGCGGGTGGGCCGTGAGGCGATGCGGGTGAGGTCCACCCCGCGGATGGAGAACTGCATGAGCGCCTGCGCCAGCGAGCCCGGCTCGTTGGTCAGATACAGGAACACGCCGGTCCGGTCGGCCCCCGTGCGCGCCGGCGTCGGCCCGGGCCGGCCCACCAGCACGAAGCGGGTGCGCGCGCCCTCCACGTCCACGACGCCGTCGGCCAGCGGTTCGAGTCCCAGGCGGTCGCCCGCCAGCGCCGTCGACACGCCCGCGTCGACCCTCCCGGCCGCGACGTCCTCGGCGGCGCCCGCGTTGGACGACGCGGGCACCACCCGTGCGCGCGGCAGCCGCGCCGTCAGCCACTGCCGCACCTGCGCGGCGGCCACGGGGTAGGCGCCGACGGTCGCCACCTTGTCCATAGTCATGCCCGGAGACGCGACGATGGTGAACGCGATGTCCAGCTCGGTCTCCGCGAAGATCTGCAGCCGCGTGCCCTCGGCCAGCGGATCGAGAGTGGGGAGCACGGGCCCCTCGATGGAGCTCTCGATGGGCACGCATGCCATGTCCGCGGCGCCCGAGCGCACCATGCCCAGCGCCTCCCGCTGGCTGTCCGCCGCCAGCCGCTCCACCGGCCCGGCGGCGCCGAGCCCGGCCAGCCGCCCCTCGTCCTCGAACCGGCTCAGGGCCGCCTCGGTGAACGTGCCGGACGGCCCGAAGTACGCGACACGCTCCACTCGGATCCCACTGCGTTCCACGTCCTGCACACTAACGAAATCCGCGCGCCGCGGCCGCCCCGCGGCATAGTCTGAGGCCGACGCCGCCGGGCGCTCCCCCTGCAGCAAGCACAGTCAGCGCCCGCCGCCGGCACGCACACGGTGCGCCAGCACCATTGCACGCCCCCTGCCTGAGAGGAGCGCCCGATGCGCGCGGTACAGATCACCCGGCTCGACGGACCGTCCGCGGTCGAGGTGACCGACGTCCCCGAGCCCACCGCCGGCACACATGTGCTGATCGACGTCCACGCCGCCGGTGTCACCTTCCCGGACGTGCTGCAGACGCGCGGCCAGTACCAGATCAAGATGCCCACCCCCTTCGTCCCCGGTGCCGAGGTGGCGGGCGTGGTGCGCTCCGCGCCGGAGGGCAGCGGCTTCTCCGAGGGCGACCGGGTGGCGGCGTTCCCCGGCTTCGGCGGCTATGCGGAGACCGTGGCCGTCGACCCCGCCCAGGTGTTCCCTCTGCCGGACCGCTTCTCGTTCGAGCAGGGCGCCGCGGTGCCGATGAATCTGCTGACCGTGCACTTCGCGCTCACCCGCCGCGCGCGCCTGGAGGCCGGGGAGACGGTGCTGGTGCATGGCGCGGGCGGCGGCGTCGGCACGGCCGCCACCCAGCTGGCCAAGGCGCTGGGCGCGGAGGTCATCGGCGTCACCTCCGACGGCGCGAAGGCCGACCTGGCCCGGCGGGCGGGCGCCGACGAGATCGCCCCGGCCGACGGTTTCCTGGTGGCCGCCAACAAGATCACCGACCACCGCGGCGTGGACGTGGTGGTGGATCCGGTGGGCGGCACCCGGTTCACCGACTCGCTGCGCAGCCTCTCGCGCGAGGGCCGGCTGCTGGTCATCGGTTTCACCGGCGGCGAGATCCCCACCGTCAAGGTCAACCGGCTGCTGTTGCACAACACGTCCGTGGTGGGCGTCGGCTGGGGCGAGTTCTGGCTGGCCAACCGCGGCTATCTGCAGGAGCAGTGGCGCGATCTGCTGCCGCTGATGGAGGCGGGCACGCTCGACCCGATCATCGGCTCGTCCCACCCGCTGGAGGAGGCGTCGCAAGCGCTCGCGTCGATGGAGAACCGCACTTCCGTGGGCAAGCTGGTGTTGACCGTCCGATGACCGCTTCCCGGCCAGCGGCATCACCCCTTCATCACGCCGCAATGCGGATGTGAGTGTCGGCGGAACCCAGGAAGGATCCGCCGATGCCACACACCGACCTCACTCTCTCGTCCGCCGAGCAGCTCCTGGCGATCGAGGAGATCAAGCGCACCTTCGCGGGCCGGCTGCGCTGCATGGACACCAAGGACTGGGACAGCTACGCCGCGTTCCACACCGACGA
>CAYVJJ010000189.1:3075-5532 GCA_964451655.1 uncultured Mycobacteriaceae bacterium
TGCGCTGCATGGACACCAAGGACTGGGACAGCTACGCCGCGTTCCACACCGACGACGTGGTCAGCGACTCGTGGCGCAGCCGAGGCGCCGCGCAGCCGGCGGGCGGGCGGCCGTCCAGCGGACAGCCGGCCAGCGGACAGCCGTCTAGCCGGCCGGGGTCCGATGCACCGGTCACCGGAGGGGCCGCGCTGACGGCGGCGATCCGCGCCACGCTCGACGGCGAGCGCCCCGTCACCAGCGTCCACCACGGCCACACACCGGAGATCGAGCTGACGTCCGACACCACCGCCCGCGGAGTCTGGGCGATGGAGGACCGGCTGTGGTGGCGCCGCGACGGCGCGCACGGTGGGGCCGGCGACGACGGCGGCTCCGGTGGCGACACCGCGGGAACCGAAGAGTGGCTGCACGGCTACGGCCACTACCACGAGGAGTACCGGAAGGTCGGGGGCCGCTGGCTGATCAGCTACCGCGCGCTCACCCGGTTGCGGGTGGACGCCTCGCCGGGATTCTACGACCGCTGACCGGCCGGGCGGGGGCGGCTCGGGCGGGAATGCCTCGACCGGGAATGGCTCGGGCGGGGCGGGTCAGGCGTACCAGTCGGGCACGGACTCGACGCCGCCCTGAGGCCCGAAGCCCATGGCGGCCAGTTCCCGCGCCACGGCGGCCGGCTCGGGCACCAGGACGCCCAGCAGCAGCCCGCGCACCGCGTCGGCCGCCATGTCGTTGAGCGAGAGCAGGTATTCCACGTCGGGCTCGTCGAACGCCGCGCGCACGTCCGCCCCGGTGATCCCCGCGACCGCGCACGCCAGCACCCGCAGCACGCCCGCCGCGTCGTCCGCCTCCGCCAGGTACCCGGCGTCCGAGTGCACGAAGCTCGACTGGAAATCGGCCGCGTCGCCCGCCGTCGCGTCCGCCGGCAGCACCAGCGAACGCCCCGCCGCGGAGGCCTTCTCGGCGCACTCGCGCACCGTCGCCGCGCCGCCGGGCCCGCCGCGTACAGCCACCGCGACAGGGGCCGGCACGTCGAGCGTCAGCGCGTCGTCGAACTCGTCCGCGGCGACGGCGAGCAGGTAGCGGACCACCCGCACGGCGGGTTCGCGCGGCAGACGCTCGGGCGCGACGTCGAGGGTGGCGAACACGCGCGCGGGATAGTCGGCGTCGGCGGAAACCAGCCGCCCCAGGTCCGACGCGGCGACGTGGGCGGGCCCGACGATGCCGGCCGCCTCGTCACCGGTCGCCTCGTCGCCCGCGTCGTGCTGCGGGGTTCCCGGCGCGGGCGTTCCCGGCACGCGCGCCACCAGCAGCCCCGCCGCCAGCGGCCTGCGCGTGTGTTCACGCGGAGGGCGCAACGGCATCAGCGGCTTGGGGGTGCGCTTGGGGCGCCGAGCACCCTCCGGCGGGGTGAGCGGGAGATCCACGCCTCCACCGTAGGCCCGGGCGCGGCCGATCCCACGAGCGGTCCGGGACTCATACGTGACGCGGACCGCACAGTTAGGTTAGGGTTACCTATCTTTTGATTCGGTGACCTTTCCGCGACGGTGAAGGAGATTCCATGCAGGCCACGCCCACGCCGGCCGAGACCATCTGCAATGCGCTCGTCCGTCCCGCGCTCACATCCCTCGCGGTCGACGGCGACGAGGCGGTGGCGCAGCCGACCCTCCAGCACACGCTGGACTCCGGTGCTCTGGCCATACTGCTCCCCGAGGGCGGCCTGCCCCTCGGGGCCCAACCCCCGGACCGCGTGGCCGCCGAGGACCCCTTCACCGGGGACACCCTCGACAGCGCGCCGCCGGACATCGGCCCCACCGTCGGCCACCCCGCCCGCGGCCCCCGCACCCGCATGCCCACCGGCCTGCTCGAGGTGACCGACTACCTGGTGCTGGGCTCGGACAAACCGGTGCGCTCGGTCTCCTGGCTCGCCGGGTACCTCGAACGCATGCCCATCGCATGCCAGCGCCGGCTGGCCGTGGAGATCGCAGACACCCGCCCGCACGAGGGGCTGCTCGACATCGGGCACGGCGCCGACCTGGTGCTGCTGTGGCCCACGAGCGCCGTACTGGCCGACACCCACGGCATCGAGCTGGTCGACCCCACCGACCTGATGAACGCCCGGCCCGACCCCTTCAGCCTCATGGAGGACGTCTGGCTCACCCACCTGGAACAGGCGCACGGCGACATCCTCGCGCACCTGTCGCGCCGGCTGCCGCCCGAACTGCGCGGCAACAGGGTCCGCCCGCTGGCCATCGACCGCTTCGGCATCACCCTGCGCGTCTCCGAAGTCCTGGCCGACGACGCCGGCACCACCGATGTGCGCATGCCCTTCGGCCGCGAGGTGCACGATCCCATCGAGCTCGGTCGGGCCGTCCGCGCCCTCGCCCGCTGCCCGCACCCGGTGGAGGTTTCGACCGTGCGGTGAGGCGAGCCGTTAGCGTGGCTGTCGTGATCCGCGACTGGCTG
>CAYVJJ010000190.1:0-5513 GCA_964451655.1 uncultured Mycobacteriaceae bacterium
GTGATCTTCGCGTCACGCATCATGCGCTCCACCGGGAAGTCGGTGGTGTAGCCGGCTCCGCCGAACAGCTGCACGGCGTCGGTGGTGACCTCCATGGCCACATCGGAGGCGAAGCACTTGGCGGCCGAGGAGATGAAGCCGAGGTTCTTCTCGCCCCGCTCGGCACGGGCCGCAGACGTGTAGACCATCAGCCGGGCCGCCTCGACCTTCATCGCCATGTCGGCCAGCATGAACTGCACACCTTGGAACTGACTGATCGACTGGCCGAACTGCTTGCGGCCCTTGGTGTAGTCGATGGCCGCATCCAGGGCGCCCTGCGCGAGGCCGACCGCCTGCGCGCCGATGGTGGGCCGGGTGTGGTCGAGCGTCTGCAGCGCGGTCTTGAACCCGGTGCCGGGCTCGCCGATGATGCGGTCTCCCGGGATGCGGCAGTCCTCGAACGCGAGCTCGGCGGTGGGGCTGCCCTTGATGCCGAGCTTGTGCTCGTACCCGGTGACCGAGAAGCCCGGATCGTCCTTGTGCACCATGAACGCGCTGATGCCGCGAGCGCCCTTGTCCGGGTCGGTCACGGCCATCACCGTGTACCAGGTGGACTTGCCGCCGTTGGTGATCCAGCACTTGGAGCCGTTGAGGATCCACTCGTCGCCGTCCGCCCTGGCGCGCGTACGCATGGACGCTGCGTCGGAGCCGGCCTCACGCTCGGACAGGGCGTAGGACGCCATTGCCTCGCCGGAGGCGAGCTGCGGCAGGACCTGCTTCTTGATCTCGTCGGAGCCGCTGAGGATCAGGCCCATGGTGCCGAGCTTGTTGACTGCCGGGATCAGTGACGACGAGCCGCACACCCGCGCGACCTCCTCGATCACGATGCAGGTGGCCACCGAGTCCGCGCCCTGGCCGCCGTACTCCTCCGGCACGTGCACGGCGTTGAACCCGGACGCGTTGAGGGCGTCGAGGGCCTCCTGGGGGAACCGCGACTCCTCGTCGACGGCCTTGGCGTGCGGGGCGATCTCCTTCTCCGACAGGGAGCGGATCGCCGCGCGCAGCTCCTCGTGCTCGTCACCGAGCTTGAACAGGTCGAAATCCGGGTTTCCGGCCATCGGGGTCCTCCTCGCGGGGTCCTGGGCCCGGTCCGCGGCGGGGCTGCGCGGCCGGGTCGAACGGTACTGTCCGGCCGGTGCACGGGGCGCGACCGACCGGGCGACGCGCCGAGCGGCACACACGGCACTTGCGGCACACGCGGTGACACTCGGTGTCAGTACGGGATGCCGGGTACCCCGCGTGCGGCGACGGCCGCCGACGGACACACCGACATCTCCATCCCCTTGATCGTACTCTACTCCGGCCTGCGCACGTCAAGGACGGAAAACCCGATGCGGCACCGCAGCCGCATTTCGCGGATACCACGTGGCACTAAGTGCCATCCACCGCCGGTCCCGGCCCGGTTTCCGCGGCCCGACGCAGCTCCGAGCGCACCGTGTCGGCGATCTCGTCGTCACCCGCCGCGCCGTCGGCCACGACCACGACGACCCGGCGCTCGCGGGACGGGCGCCCGCCGACCGGGCCGGCCGCGCCCCGGTCCGCCTCCGCCGCGCCGCCCACCATCCGATCGCGGATCATGGCGAGCTCCGTGCGCAGGCGGGTCAGCGTCGCCTCGGGGTTGCCGCGGAGCATCTCGCGCAGCAGATAGTTGTGGCCCGCCGTCACCGCCGCCGCGAACGGCACGATCACCAGCGGCGACGCGGCGGGCACGGCGTCCGTGAGATGGTCGGTGAACAGCCGCTCGTACCGGTGGACGGTGGCGATCTCCCGCTCGCGCAGCGCCTCGACGGCGTTGACGACGCGGTAGCGGCGCACCGACGTCGACCGGTTCTCCTCGAACCGCCGGAACACCAGCTCGGCCGCCTCGCACACCGCGGTCCACGGATCCGGGGATCCACGGCGCGCCGACTCGTCCAGGAAGGCCGCCGTCTGCTCGAGCAGGAACCGGTGGTCGGCGAAGACCACGTCCTCCTTGGAGCGGAACTGACGGAAGAACGTGCGGCGCGAGATCCCGGCCGCCGCCGCGATCTGGTCCACCGTCGTCGACTCGAAGCCCGCGTCGGAGAACAGACGCAGCGCCGCCTCCATCAGCCGCAGCCGCGACTCCGTGTGCGGACGTCCGCCGTGCTGCGGCGCCGCCGAACGGTCGACGGGGCGGGCGTCGCCGGAGGGGGCGGTGCGGCCGGACGCCATCTCCGCGTCAGCCCATCAGCTTCGCGCGCAGCGCCGCGTCCTTGTCCGCGACCATGCGCTCGAGCTCCGCCTGGAATCCGGTCATCCGCTCGCACAGCGCCGGGTCGGAGGCGGCGAGGATGCGCACGGCCAGCAGGCCCGCGTTGCGCGCGCCGCCGATCGAGACCGTCGCCACCGGCACGCCCGCCGGCATCTGGACGATCGAGAGCAGCGAGTCCATCCCGTCGAGGTGCTTGAGCGGGACGGGGACGCCGATCACCGGCAGCGGCGTCGCCGCGGCGACCATGCCCGGAAGGTGCGCCGCCCCGCCCGCGCCGGCGATGATCGCGCTCACCCCGCGGACGTGGGCTCCGCGCGCGTAGTCGAGCATCTTCTGCGGGGTCCGGTGCGCGGAGACCACGCCCACCTCGAACGGCACGTCGAACTCCGCCAGCGCCTCCGCTGCGGCCTCCATCGTCGGCCAGTCGGAGTCGCTGCCCATGATCAGCCCCACGCGCGGTCCCCCCACGGCGCCGCCCTGCGTATCAGTCATGCGAGTGCCCGTCCCATCCGTCGGTCCATTCGGCGTGCGACATCCAGTGTGCCGCTCGCTCCGCCCTCTCACGCACGTCCGCCACGTAATCCGCGTCGTCGGCCGAGCCGGAGACCGCACCGGTGATGTTGACGTGCCCCAGCTTCCGGCCCGGGCGCTCCCCCTTGCCGTACAGGTGCACCTTGGCCTCCGGCAGCCGGGCGAACAGGTGGTGCAGCCGCTCGTCCATCGACATGTCCGGAGCCTGCGGAGCGCCCAGCACATTGGCCGTGACGGTGATCGGGGCAGTCGGGGACGGATCTCCGAGCGGATAGTCCAGGACCGCGCGCAGGTGCTGCTCGAACTGCGAGGTGACCGCGCCGTCCTGGGTCCAGTGCCCGGAGTTGTGCGGACGCATTGCGAGCTCGTTCACCTGGATCTCCGGCGCGCCGTCCGGACCTTCGGTCTCGAACAGCTCCACCGCCATGGAGCCGACCACGCCCAGCTCGTCCGCCAGCCGTAGCGCCAGCGACTGGGCGCGGGCGGACAGCTCTTCGGAGATTCCGGGAGCAGGGGCCAGGGCAAGGGCGAGCACGCCGTCGCGCTGGACGGTCTCCACCACCGGCCACGCCGCGCCCTGCCCGAACGGCGAGCGGGCCACCATGGCGGACAGCTCGCGCCGCCACGGCACGGCCTCCTCCACCATGAGCGCGGTGCCGTGGGCCGACTGCTCCTCGACCACCCGCGCGGCATCGGCCTCCGTGTGCACCATCCAGACGCCCTTGCCGTCGTAGCCGCCGCGGGTCGCCTTGATCACCACCGGCCAGGAATGGCGGCCGGCGAACTCCGCGACGTCGGCGGTGCGCTCGACGGGGGCGAAGTCCGGCACCGGAGCGCCGAGCCCGCGCAGCGCCCTGCGCATGAGCAGCTTGTCCTGCGCGTGCACGAGGGCCTCCGGCGGCGGCAGCACCCGGACCCCTTCGTCCACGAGGGTGTGCAGGTGCTCGGTCGGGACGTGCTCGTGGTCGAACGTCAGCGCCGCCGCACCCTCCGCAGCGCGCCGCAGCGCGTCGAGATCGGTGTGGCTGCCGAGTACCACGTCGGCGGACACCTGGGCCGCGGACTCGTCCGGCGCCCCGGCGAGCACCCGGAGGTTCTGGCCGAGCGCGATCGCCGCCTGCTGCGTCATCCGCGCCAACTGGCCGCCACCGATCATCGCCACCACCGGCATGGCGGCCTCCTCGCCGCGGCCCGGAGGAGCGGAATCCCGCGCGCCACCGCGGATGCGCGCGTCGCCGTGTACAGCACTGTCGTCGTCGGCGGAGGCGGAAAACGGTTCGTCGGTCACGGCTGTCCATGGTGTCACGGGTACGGCCTGTACGCCGATGCGCCCCGGTTCAACGTGCGCGCAGCTCAGCGCTCCGGAGGTCACCGCGTCGCATGGTTCTACATTCCGGTACGCATCGGCGGAAACGAGATCCTCGCGACGATGTCCGCATTCGCCGGATCGGCCAGCGGGTCCGGCCGAATCCAGCGCACAGAGCCACGGGTTCGCACATCGAGGTCGATGCGTCGACGCGTGCCGTCCGGGGATTGCGCGGTGAGCGTCCCCACGGCTCTCCACTCCGTGCCGTCGATCCCGCGCGCAGAGTCGGCTCGCCCCCGCTGCTCCGTGACCTCGGCGATGGTGGCCGGATCCTCGACGGGAACGAAATGCCGCTCCTCGTCGAGCACCCGCAGCCGGTGGGCGTCGCCCTCGATGCGCACGGCTCCGTACCGGCGGTCATGGCCCAAAGAAGGGCGCATGTGGCCGACGAGGAACAGTCGCCCGTCGACGTGGACGGAGGTGCCGCCCTCCGTGCAGACGCGTTCCACGGCCAACGTCCCGTCGTCGTCGCGGTCGCACCGGAACACCTCGTAGCGGGAGGTGATCCAGCACCCGCCGCGGTCGGCGTGGACCCTGCGGGTCCACTGGTCCACCGGCGGCTCTATGGTCAACGGCAACAGGTATTCGACCACCCGCGGCGGCGTCGACCTCGTGTCGATGTGCAGCAGGACCGGATCCGACCGGTCCATCACCCACACGTCCGGCCCGGCGACGGAGACCGCCCCCGCGACGAACTCCGCCTTCGCCACCGGCACGTCGTGGACGTCCAAGTCGACCAGCACACCCGTCGCCCGGAAACCGTCCTCTTCTACAACCGGGTCCGACCAGAAGCGGCGCGGGGTGGTCTCGACCGCGGTCAGCCGCTCGGTGCCGTCCACGGCGCGTATCCCTCGTTCAACGTGCTCGAAGCGCTGCTCGACGAGCCGGACCCGCCTCACCCGGCCGCGCACACGCGCCGCGTTGCTTGACGACGTCCAGCCGACACCGACGACAAGCGTTCCGGTGAGTTCGACCCGTCCGGCCAGTGGCTGCTCAGACAGCCACTCGGCGGACCATCCGTCACCGATCACTTCGTGGGGCCAGTGCAGCCGACCGTCGGGTCGGCCGGAGGGGGCGTGCCCGAACATCGGCCGCGCGGTGACCTGCACGGCGCGCTCACAGGGCGAGGGGGTCTGCCCACCGGGTTCGAACGTCAGTTCGACGTCGAGGAGGTCTCCGCGATCGGGCGGCGCGAGCGCGCGGTCATCGAGAACCCAACCGGGCACGAACACGGAAATTGTGCGATCAGCCGTTTCGGCGGTCATCGTGCGAACCCCACGCACTCGACGAACCGATGGGCGAAGCCATCGGGCGCGGGGCTACCTTGCACCGGAAACTACCACG